>JAEORV010000157.1 GCA_016840695.1 Promethearchaeota archaeon | reverse complement strand
AGTCCAATAATCCGAACGGGTCAATTGGATCCTGTAAAAGAGTTTATGAATTACAATATTAAGCAAATTAAAAAAACTGGAGCAAAAAAAGTAATCACCTCATGTGCAGGATGTTGTCGAACAATAAAGGTAGATTTCGAAAAACATGGTGTAAATGTTGATCTCGAGGTCATTCACACCTCTGAATTGGTAAAGAAGTTATTAGACGAGGGAAAACTAAAATTCAATTCAGAGTATAATAAAAAAGTCACCTATCACGATCCTTGCCATATCGGTCGTCATTTAGGCTTATATGAGGAGCCTAGAGAAGTAATCGAACATATTCCAGGTATTGAATTCGTAGAAATGAAAAGAATTCGGGAAAACTCATTTTGTTGTGGAGCGGGAGGAGGAGTAAAGATTGGATATCCCGAATGGTCAGTAGAAATATCAAACGAACGATTAAATGAAGCGAAAGAAACGGGAGCATCAGTTATTGTATCAACATGTCCCTTCTGTCGCACTAATTTAAGCGATGCGAATGAAAAGTATAACATGAATCTTGAAGTAATTGACTTAATCGAAATTTTAGATCAATTAGAACTCACGACTACGCAATAATCTGTAAAAAATAAATACTAGGATTTCGATTATATCTTAATATTTTTATTATTGCATGAGAATATATAGCGATGAGCAAGCAAAACGGGTATAAAATAGTTTTAACAGCTTCAGATGTAGAGATGTCAAATTATCGTGATAATCCATTTTTAGCATTTAGTGGAGCATTTTCTTACAGAATCCCCGTATGGACCACTAAAAATGTCATATGGCGTACGGTTCCCTTGAATAATGACGGCATATCGAGTTCGTTAGCGCCCTATGGGCTCCGTAAAGTAGAAGCGGCGCTTTTAAATTATGGCTTCAAGCAAGAAGATGTAATTACCGTTCAAGCTAAACATCTGAAAAAGGTAATTGGCCCAGAGACAAAAATAGTTGCAATTTCTTCGATGGATCCCTTAGGATCGGCCTATGTGAGTTTTACTTATGGAACCTTCAGCGGTTTTGGTGGAATTCCTTGCACTTTTTATTACTTTCAACAATTGACCAATACTCTTCAAAAAATACTCAAGAATTTATCTCCAAAAGTCATCGTTGGAGGAACTGGTTCATGGCAAATAAATAAAGCGGCTCGAGAGATGTATGGAATTGATCACATAATAATCGGAGAAGGAGACGCATTGGCAGGGGAGATTTTTGACAAGATTATCAAGGGTGAAGAGGTACCTGAAGTTATAGATATAAAAATGTCTCCTAAGCTTGAAGAGATTCCAACCATCGTTAAACCCTCCATTCATGGATCTGTTGAGATTTCGCGAGGATGCGGGAGAATGTGTCAATTTTGTACACCAACTATGCATAAAAAGAGGGATATCCCTCTCGAAAATATCCTTAAAGAAGTCGAAGTGAATGTTAAGAATGAACAGAAGCTCATTACCTTGGCAACTGAGGATTGCTTAATATATCGATGTAAAATGGATGGAAAATTCGTTCCTAATGCTCCGGAAGTTTTGAAATTATTTAAGGGATTGATCTCCGTACCTGGTGTAGAAGCAGTACAACCTGCTCATATATCGCTCACTCCTGCAGTTGTGAATCCAAAATTAATCGAAGATCTTTCTGAGCTCATGCATGACTATTGTAGGTATAACTATAACTACAAGCCATCCCTTTCTGCCGAAACGGGAATTGAAACGGGAAGCGTTCGATTGATGAAGAAATATTTAAAGGGAAAGTGCTTACCATATGAACCAGAAGAATGGCCAGACATCATTAGACAATCCGTTGGAATTTTAGAAGATAATAACTGGGGATTAGTTGGTACAATGCTTATTGGATTGCCCGAGGAAACTGAAGATGATTCCATAAAAAATATTGAAGTTGTAGACGATCTCTTCAAGGCCCGTATCTTTTTTGTGCCCCTTCTTTTTGCTAATTTGCATGAATGCATACTACGAAACAAAAAACGCGCATTATTTGACACCCTTAATAACACTCAACTAGAATTTTTCCTGCGATGCTGGGAGCACAACTTATACATGTGGAAAGATATTTGGTTAAAACCATTTGAACACAATCAAGGGATTAATTTTACTCAAACCATGATTACAAAATTCGTTTTCAGTGCAGTATACTTGACATTCTTTAGCTGGAGGAGAGATTCTCTATCAAAAATAAAGCATGAGCTATTTAGGGAAATCGCGGGAGTGCAACCTATTCAAGTAATTCGAAATGGAATCCGGACATTGAAGTCAAATTTGTTAACATAGCCTTTTATTTTTTTATATTATTTAAAGAATAAACTCATTAATTATATTAAATAATCAAATACTCATAGGATTCTGTCATTGTTTCTATTTTATAACATAATTTTTCTCATCATATTTTCGAGCTTTATAGTCTTATTTTATAAAACAATCAAATTAGCTCATTCCAAAGAAAGCTCAGAAGGCGTCAACAATTCAAGAATCCTCATTTTAGTAGTTGTCTTCTTCGTGGTGTTTTATGTAACATATTCTCTTATTCTTGGGTTTCCTTTTTTTCCATACCCTTTTGATGTGTTTATATTGATCTGGATTGGGATGATTAGCTCTTCTCAAATTCTATATAAAAGATATAGAAAAAAGAGAGAATACCCATTAAATAGTTATACAAAGAATGAAGAATTTACGATTAAGCTTGAATCTAAAAGAAAAGCAACGCACATGATAATTCTTCTACTTATTGCTGTTTATTTTGGTTTGGGATATTTAGTTTACGATTTAATTGACCTCGGGATTCAATCAGTTGAAAAGACAAATTCTAATATCTGGGGGATTCCTGCCTTAACATTTCCTAGAGACCATTCAACATGGTTTATAGCAACATTTGGTGCTATTGGAGCAACTTTGCTTTTTCTAATACCAGAAATATTTAGGTTATTTTCTCCAGAAAATTTCATGTTAAAAAAAGCCACAGTATTAATGAGAGGGGGAGAGCAATATAATGTAAGTGCTGCAATTCAATTATCTATTGCAAGTGCATTAGTACTTATAATTCTCCCAGATATCGGAATTAGCATGGCCGCAATAACGATTTCTGTCATTGGAGATGCATTTGCTAGTTTATTCGGAAGAAAATTTCATAACCACAAGATATCTATAAATCCTACGAAGTCTTACGAAGGTACTATAGGTGGAATGTTATGCGGATTTATATCGGGAGTGATAATATTAATATTTTCATATGATGTCTTCTCAACATTAGTGTTAGTTTCGGCTGGTGCTCTCATTTTAGGAGCAATAGATATCCTAGACATAAAAATTTCAGACAACTTATTAAATCCTATCGTAATCGGATTTAGCATGTATCTCATTAGTCTTGGCCTTTTTTTTATAAATTGAACATATAGTAATAAATAAATATTTCATAACCTTACTTCTAACACATTAATAAAATATAATTCATCACATTATCTAAATTTGAGAAAGATGTCGAGTAAGATTATTTTAACCGCTGATGAAACTAATTTTTTAAATCCTAAAGCTGGATTTTTTATTCCTGGTTTTATCCCGAGTCTTCCAAAAAATGGCTTACCGAAAGTAATTAGAGATACTATAGAAAAATTGTTATTTTATAAAATTCCACATAAAAACGGTGAAGTATACCAGGGTGTATACGGTTTGAGAAAAATTGAAGCAATTCTCTTAAACGCGGGATTTGAATGTAAATTGTATTCACCGCAAGTGATTGAAAAATATGCTGATGATGCTGAAGTTTTTGGAGTATATTCCATGGATCCTTTAGGAATTGGCCCAGTCACCGCTACTTTACAAGGAATTTTTGGTCATAGAAGATATAACATCTTAGGAGACACTGATTATTATAATCCTCCCTATACATTTTCCAAATTTAAAGAATTGATTGAAAAATTAAAAAGATTTGATAAACCTATCTTAGTTGGAGGTCCGGGAGCGTGTCAATTTGAGATGCTTCCGAAGGCTCAAGATGAACTTGGTATAGATTATATCGTAGTAGGAGATACTGAAATAGAAGCACCTACTATATTTAATAAAGCTTTAAAGCGTGAAAAGCTTCCAAAGCTTATCAGATGCAAGAGTTTACCAAAAGAAATTGAAATTCCTGTTATTAAAAAACCTGTATGTTGGGGCTTAATTGAAATCTCTCGTGGGTGCGATAGACACTGTAAATTTTGTGATCCCGCAATAAAACGTTTTCGTTGGATTCCTAAATCACGGATTATTGCGGAAGCAAAAATAAATCTTAAGGCTTCTCCAGAAATTTGTTTGATGAGCGAAGATGTCTTCCGATATAACACGGATTCTCGAAATTGGATTCCGGAATGGGGTTTGGTTGACCTCATTCGTGATCTTAAAAAACTGCCAAATTTAAAATCAATCTCTCTTTCTCATGCTTGCTTAGCAAGTGCATTATCTGCGCCTGAACAAATAGAAGCTTTAAGAGATGAATTAAATCTCTCAAAAGAGAATTATAGTGCAGTACAACCTGGCGTGGAAACTGGGGCAATCCATATAATCAAAGAATACATGCCATATAAAGCAGCTCCATTTGATCCCGAACAATGGCACGATGTGGTCGTTGATGGATGGAAATTGCTAGCAAAGAATTATATCTATCCCGCAGCAACTTTAATGATTGGACTGGAAGACTCAGAAGAAGATATACAAGAAACTATTTCCCTGATGAAAAAAGTCACAAAATATCCTGGAATGTTTTGGCCGCTTTTCTTCTCTTCACTTGGAACATTAAGGGAAAAGCATCGGTATTTTGTTGATTGGACTCAAATGAGCCCTAGTGCTCAAGAATTATATATACTTGCTATTAAATACATGTTAAAGCAGAGTGAAAAAATGCACCAACATTTATTCGGAACATCTTTATTTGCAAGGATTTTTAACCATTTTACTGCGATTGCTGGAAGAGCAATAGTAGAAGAAATTGATGTTAACGGATATAATAAGGGACACCATGAAATAGTGAGATTTGCTAAAACATTATTAAAGAATTTTATCCAGTATACCGGCGAGAAATTAAGTAATAATAGTTATAATTCTGAATTTCACGCAGAAATAATCGATTGAACCCATGTTTCCTTTTCTTGTTGAGTCTAAATTTAAATTATCCTCTCTTAAATCAGATAATTTATTAAATCCAATCGTAGTCGGATTCAGCATGTATTTCCTTAGTCTTA
>JAEORV010000156.1 GCA_016840695.1 Promethearchaeota archaeon | reverse complement strand
TAAATTTAATAGATATTCAATTAGTTCGTTATCTGTATCAAATAACTTCATCACGGATAAGTGATGGAATATAACTGCATTGATAAGATTAAAAGCAAAAACAAATACATCAATCAAACTTTCCTCAGGAATTATATTGAAGCTTTCATTTATTTCTCTCAAATTTTGCGCTCTAATTTTAAAAAGATCATATACTTTCTGTTTGTGTGCTTCATGTAATGTTTTATCAGACTGAATGGCGGATCTAAAGGCTAGATTATAACCCTTATTCTCTTTATGATTTTTAAATAAATCAGAAACAAAATGGCGGAGAAATTCTCTCATATTAACATCATTTACCTTATTTAAATCCTCTCTGTCTAACATGGTCTCCATTGATTCTTCAAAATATTTTCTTACAATATCTTCTTTCCCTTTAGGAAAATACTTATAAATCGTACCTATACTAATTTTAGCTGATTTTGCTAAATGATTTGTGCTGGTTTTATGATATCCTTGTTTTAAAATTAAATTAAAAAAGGTTTTATAAATCAGGGCAATTTTTTCCTGTTTATTTCGTGAAAATTTTTTCTTTGACATTGTGTTTGATAAATGAGTAATTGCTCAAAAAATTTATAAGTGAGTAAAAACTCACTTAATATAATTAAGTAATAATTACTATTTAAACATGACGCAAGAATACATAATAAAATTTAATAAACCCATTGATCAGAATGATATAGATCTGGTAGAAAGTATTATATCTCCCATATTTTATGGAAAAAATAAAGAAGAAAAACAACTTAAGAAAAAACTCCGGTCATTACTATTGACTGCTATGAAAAATGTAGGAGTTAATTCTTTTAAAAGCAAAATTTTCTGGTTCTATGTAAATAAGACTATTACTAGTGGTTTGAGAAAAGGAGAACCACTTATTAATATTGAAAAAGTAATGAGAAAATTTATTAGAAAACATGTAGATAATGATAAAGATATAAAGGCTAAAGAATTCAAATATGCTAAATTACGGTTGGAAGGCATAAAAACCTACATCGTGGGAGAAAAAGTACTTGACTTTGGTGCCGGAAATGGACTTTTAGCACGAGAAATAAAAGAACAGCTTGATAAAGAAGTTATACTGGTTGATGTCGTTGATTATAATTATACAGAATTACCAATGATCTTATACAATCCAGAGGGTAGATTACCTTTAGCAGATGAGGGAGTAGATACTACCATTTTATATACTGTATTACATCATGCGAGCGACCCCGAACATCTATTAGAAGAGGCAATGAGAGTAACCAAACAACGATTAGTAATCAAAGAGAGCTACATTGAGGAAGATGATATTAGGATTACTAATAGTTTTTTTGATTGGTTTTACAATCGAGTAATTGGAGACGAAGATATCAATGTACCCCTTAATTTTCTTAAGGTGGAGGTTTGGAAAAAACTTCTGAAATTATATGACTTTGAAGTAATTGAAACGAAATATGTTGGTATTGATGAGCCCGCTGTACCAGAGCATCAAGTATACATTATCGCGGATAAATGTAATTAATAAACTTCTTGAACCCATTCAAAATCGATAGTAATATCACAAATTAAGGGATTTCTTTAGTGTAATTCAACTTTCCACCTGTTAAGATTATTTTAAAGAGTGGTTTACCTTATTGTTTTGTAAACATATCTTTACCTACTCCGCAAACTGGACACGTCCAATCGTCGGGTAAATCTTCAAAGTTGGTGCCTTCGGTATCCTCATTGTATTCATAACCACAGGCATCGCAAACCCAAATAGCCATATTTTTCCTACCTATTTTTTTTTTATCTAATACTTTATTAATAAGCATTTTAATTCTTACTATATTAAAAATATTAGAATAGTAATTTATAAAGTATCTTCCTATTGACATTATAATATTTTTTAGAATGTTAGAAAGAAATTCCCTTTAATACAATTCCAATTTTTTCTATACTATATTGAATATCGTCCTCATTAATACCATAATGAGTTACAAAGCGAATTTTCTGTTTATCAATATTAAAAGCTAAGATTCCTTCGTCAGCTAAAGAACGAATTATTTTAAGAATTCGGACTTTGTCTAAAAATTCAACGATTAAAATGTTTGTTTCAGGGGAATAAACTTCAACATTTAAACCTAAATTCCTTAATCCATCTGCTAAAATCTTTGCATTTTTGTGATCTTCTTCCAATCTTTTTATCCATTTCGGTTCCAGCGCTATGAGGCCAAATGAGGCAATAATCCCTGCTTGTCTCATTCCACCCCCTACCATCTTCCTGAACTTTCTTGCCTTAGAAATAAAATTTTGGGATCCCGCAACTAGTGATCCTACGGGACAGGAGAGTCCTTTTGATAAACAGAACATTATACTATCAGCGTGCTTGGTAAATTCTGTTACTGGCAAATTTGAAGCAACTGAAGCGTTAAATATTCTTGCCCCATCCAAGTGAAATTTTAAATCATTCATTTCAGCGAATTCTTTAAAATTATATAAATCTTCTGGTTTAATGACTGCTCCGCCGTGATAATTATGAGTATTTTCAGCACATAAAAGAGTTGAGGGAGGTTGGTGAATATTATCCTTGTTCCTAATCATTTTTTGGATTTCTTTAAAATCTGGAACTCCTTTATTGGAAGGATATGTCCTTATCATTAATCCGCCAATCCTTGCTGCGCTTCCAACTTCATTTTTATAAATATGACTAAGTTCTTCGAGCATGATTTCTTCTCCAGGATTAGCTTGAGATAACATTGACACGAGATTACCTTGAGTTCCTGAAGTGACATATAATGCGGCTTCCTTTCCTATTATTTTGGCAGCCTTCTCTTCAAGTTCATTAATTGTTGGGTCCTCACCTAATACATCGTCTCCCAGTTTTGAATTATCAAGAGATTTTATCATTTCCCACATTTCAGGCGATGGTTTAGTGACCGTATCTGAACGTAAATCTACAATTCTCAAAATAAGACACCTTTTAGAATCATTATAAAATATTGAATAAAAGAAATAAGATAACTATTGGGATAATTTTCAAATCGCCCCAGGAACTATATCGATTAGTTCTCAACTTTTTCAAACATTTTTTTTGAGCACCTGCAGCGAGGACATTTAAAGCTCTCTTCCTCACATTCCGCAAACGGTTTTTCGTTTTGATCGTCAATATACAAGAAATTACATCTCTTACATCTATACATTGCCATAATTCTCACTTATTCTAATTATTCAACTTTTCATATTTGTTTTTTTTAAAACCACTTTTGGGATTATTACATTTTGGGCATTTCCAATCTTCAGGTAAATGCTTGAATAGTAATTCCATCTTTGCTTCATCATAAACATTACCACATCCTCCGCAGATCCATTCATATAAATTTATTGCTAATCTTAACTCATCCTCATTAACCTCACTATCAATATTTCTCGTCACGTATGGAACAGCTTCTTTTTCACCATATAATATGGCTCCCTTGAGTTGATTATCCTTTAATACGATTTTTTTGTAACAATTTCCCTTGGTATCGCAATTTTTTAATATTTCCCAATCCGCACCATCTTGATCTTGTTCTTCAGGAAAGAACATTCCTATTGATGTTAAGTCTATGCCCATGATCTTAAGAGTATTTTTAGGAACCGTTCCAACATATTCCAAAGTTTTATTTTCTAAAACGGAATTTGCGACAATTTTTGATTGTTCTATGCATGCAGGAATGATCCCCCATATTTGGTTTTTGTATTCTATACAATCTCCGACGGCAAAAACGTCTTCTGCACTTGTCTCTAAAAATTGATTTACGTTGATACCTCGATTCACATCAAGTCCTGCTTCTTTAGCTAATTCTATAGTGGTTTTTATACCAGCTTGAATTAATACTAAATCAGCATCAAATTCGCGACCATCTTTAATCCTTATTCCTTTTACTTGATCGTTTCCAACTATCTCTTCTGTTGCCGCATCTAACTCTATTTTAATCCCCATTTCTTCGATTTGCTCTTTGAGCAAGCTCCCAGATTCTTCGTCTAATTGTCGTGGTAAAAGTCTAGGAAAAAATTCAACTACCATGGTATCAAGATCGCAATTTTTAATTTGCTTTGCAAGTTCTAGTCCTAAGAGCCCTCCACCAATTATGATAGCTTTTTGAACATCCTTATTTTTGATATATTCTCGTATCTCCAAGGCGTTATCAATTGTTCTAAGCGTGAAGACTCCCTTGCCAACTAATTCGTTAGCATTTTTTATAGGAGGGATGTTAGGCATGCTTCCTGTCGCAATTACGAGTTTATCGTAGGATAGAGGGCCACTTTCTCCCTCAACAAAAACATGTTTTTCTTCTGGATGTATTCGCTTGACTTTCTTATTTAAAATAGTATTGATATTATTTCGTTGATACCATTCTTCTTTAAAGACGATTAAGTCGTCTGTCTTTATTTTCTCTGATATAAGCTCGGGAAGTTTCACTCTCGTATAGTACGGATATTTTTCTTGCGAAATAATTTCAATCTCAATGTCTTTATCAAGATTTCGAATATTTTGAGCCGTAAATGTCCCAGCAACGCCATTGCCAATGATTAGAATTTTCTTCATGATTTTAATAGGCTATTCATCATATTTTAAGCTTTTTGTTATAAATCAAAAATTTAGATGAGAAGATTACTTATATACAAGAACTTGTAAGAGTGAATCCTTAAACTGAGAAAAAAAATCATAGAAAAATAGACCATATATTTAAATAATTTTTAATTTGAAACATTCATATATGAAGTTATGGCTTCGTGGAAGGATAATTTAGTAATACATCATCTCTGGGCAATTTTTATAATCATTGAAATGATAATTTTATGGTTTTTTTCGCCCCCGCCCTCATTATTACCAATTAGATTGTTGGAGTATTTTTTTTGGCCAATTTGGATTCCCGCAATTATACTTGTTGCCATTCCATTCTACATATTTCGTAAGAAAGGAGGAGTAAGAAAAGGGGAAAGTTATGTAAAAACACAAAATTTAGTAGATAGTGGTGTTTATCGTATAATAAGACATCCTCAATATACGGGGGGAATTTGGATTTCCATTGCCATGGTATTGCCAAATCAGTCTCGAGTAATTATCATTTTGGCTGCTTTGGTGGTTTTTTCGTTTGGGCTTACAATTTTTCTTGAAGAAGAGAGTTTAATAGAGAAATTTGGAGAAGAATATAGAAATTATAAAAAAAGAACTTCCTCGTGTTCGTTTTTATTAGGATTATCAAAATTAAGCATATATAAAAAAAATCAGAATT
>JAEORV010000155.1 GCA_016840695.1 Promethearchaeota archaeon | reverse complement strand
TCTTTACAAGTTTTTCCAATAATACTATTAGAAGATGCTTGTTCGGTTAGATCTGCATAGTTCTCATTGCATCCTAGAAATTTCAAGTCTACATCCTTCCAGTAAATAGATGTTGGAATGTTATCAATAACCGTTGCTAGCATCCTTCTCGTTTTTTCAACTACTGAAACTCCTTTTTTTGGCTGTATTAACTTCCAAAAACGAATTTCAGGTGTAATCTGCGAGATTTTTTCTAATCTCTTTGTATCCGCTTCAAATTCTTTTAATTTTCGTTCGGCTTCTAATTGGTCCGTAATATCTCTTAAAACACCGACATATCTAATATTATCATCTGAAATAACTTTGTTACCCTTTACTGAAATTGTAACATAATGACCGTCTTTATGAAGTCCTCTATATTCAAAAGCAACAGCTTCCTCAGAGTTTAGGGATTTCTGAATTTTTCCTCTAATGATTGGTAGGTCTTTTGGATGAACAAATTGCGCAAAATTTTTTCTAATAAGTTCTTCTGGATTATAACCAAATATTTCAAAGCTCTGTGGGCTAATATATAAAATAATTCCTTTATAATCGATTTCTACTAATACATCAGACATGTGAGATATTAGCGTCTGATATTCTTTTTCAGATTCTCGCAATCTTTGTTCTGCTAATATTTGGTCTGTAACATTTCTACCAATTAAGAAGGCTTTTGTATTCCCTTCTTTATCAATGAAAGCTTTCCCTTTTGATTCTATCCAAAGCCACTTTCCTTGCTTCGTCTTTATTCTTATTAAACTCTTATACTCTCCCGTGTTAAAACCAATTTTTGCCCCCTCAATGGCAGTGTTTAGATCATCAGGATGGATTATGTCCATTCTAGCTTTACCCATAAGTTCTTCTTTAGAATATCCTAATACTTCTTGATATACTTCCTCGTTAATATATTCGTATTCAAATTTCTCATTAACTATCGCAAAAAGATCACTACTATATTCAAGGAGAGAGATTAATTTGTCATCGCTTTCCTTTAGTAATCTCTCAATTCGCTTGCGTTCAGTGATATCGCGAGCGATTCCTATAAAAACCTCTTGATTTTTCCACCTTCCCCTTGTGAGAATTGCTTCAATATACAAATGCTCGTTATCTTTAGTCACGAAAGGAGTTGTTAAAGATTTTCTCTTACCCTTTATCAATTCTCTTACTATAGATATGGCTTCGTTGCGTTGTTCGGGAGGGTGAAGATCTAACACATTCATCCCCAACAATTCTTTTTCAGAATATTTCAGCGCTTTTAAAACCGTGTTATTAATGTTGATTATATTTCCTTCATTATCTAAAATGAATATGAAATCTTCACTCGTATTTATTAGCATCGATATATCTGCTTCTGTTTCGAGTGGCATTTTATCGATTAAATCCCGTGAGACTTTATCACTTTCATCATTAGTAATCGGTTTCATTAAGAGTGGTACCTCATGATCTGTAAAAATTTCATAGTTCCCGTATCAGATATATAAGAACTTCTTTTTATTTTTATATAATTTTAATATTTCTTGAATTTGAACGATAAAATTTTGCTTTATAATATAATTTCTCCTAATTATTGAAATTCTTTATCCTTCATTTTTTTAATCACTAAAAAATAGAAGTTTTCTTACCAAGATAACCCTTTAATAAATCGTAATTCGTTAATAATTGTGGTTGATTCGTGTGCGGGAACTTCTAGATAAGCGTAAAATTCGTTTTGCCAGAATGCCTTCCCTGATGTCGCTGACCTTATATCTTCTGCAAATTTCATCGATTTTCTTACAGGGATTAAGATCTCAATAACGGTTTGATATTCATCTTCTTGATCAATACTATTTATCTTCGCAGAATACTTAGATAACAAAGAGATAGTGGTTTTTACATGATTGGGAGGCAATTGGATAAACGTGTGATATATGGGTTCTAATAAAATTACTTCACTTTCATTCAACCCTTTCTTAATGGCCTCGTAAAACATCGAAGACAATTCAGTAAAAATAGATTCTTCGTCAAGATTTTTAATACTTAGGTTATCAATCGTTATCTTGATTTCCGTTAATGTCTCCCCGCACAAAGGACCATTTAAGTGAATATTCTCAATAATCTTTAAAATCATATCCTTTTGTAAATTACTCAGCTCCATTTGTCCTTGATAAATTAAAATGTTTTGATCCTCATCGCATTTCCAAAAGTGTTCGATTTCTTTTTGTGATAAAGTGGTTTCTTTTTTTAATACTTCCTTTAATTTTGAGAGAGGTTTTATAAGACCATGATCGTGTGATTGAAAGAATTTTGAGGTAGCTTTATCAAGTCGTTCAATTTTCACTTTTAACACGCTCTCATTATTTTGACTTTTCACCATAATGAGTGAAGACCTACCCCTACAGGATTCCTTGAAAACCGCCCGAGGATTTGAAATAGATACCTTTGTTCCTCGTTTTTCTATTTCATTAGCGGACACTTCAAGATGTAATGGTCCAGTTCCGGATAATAGAAATTCGCCATTTTCTTCCTTGATTTCAAATCTTAAATTAGGATCTTCAATTAACAAGTTATCTACGAGTTCTTTCATCTTATCTAAATCTCTTAAATACTCTGGTTCGATCGATACGGTTACAACAGGATTAGCAACATACCGCACGCTTTCAAAAGGGATCATCTTTCCTGCGAACTCGCTATGTATCATTGTATCTCCACTTTTAATCTCCTTAAGACCCTCTATAGCGACGATATTTCCTACAGGTAGTTCATCAACATTCTCTCTTCTCTGTCCCATGAATAGAGCTATTTTTTGAATATTCTCGTACTTGTTTTCGTTTAGTAGGAATATTTCATCTTTTTTACTACATTTTCCAGAAAAAATTCTTCCAGTTGCTACAAGGCGCTGCTTCTCAACTTGTACTTTGCTTAAACATATGATTAAAGGACCATTAGGATCACAATTAATCATTGCTTGACCTACTTCAGAGTTTATATCTCCGGTCCAAATCTTTCCTATTCTATATCTCTGAGCTTCTTTTGGATTTGGTAAGTGATCAACAACCATTTCCAATATCGCTTCATGAATTGGAAAGTAAACGGCCAAATCTGCATAACTCTCTTTGGTATAAGTCTCTTTATGATATCTTTCTCTAATATCCTTAAACTTTAAGCTATTTTTTTCTAAGATACTTGACGTAAAACCCCATTTATGGAGCGCACTACCAAATGCCACGTCTCCCTTAGCAGGTGATACCTTCCATTCCTCTTTGAATGGAGTATCAGCGTATCTTTCAATAAGATTGTTAAAATCGTTGATTATTCTAGTGTATTTCTTCCTTATTTGATCGTCAGTTAGTTTTAATTCTCTGATTAGACGATCTACTTTATTAATGTAGAGGACAGGTCTAACACCTTCTTGCAACGCCTGTCGTATGACTGTTTCAGATTGTGCAATGATCTCTTCAACTGCGTCAACGACAACCACGACTCCATCGATTAATCGTAATGCGCGAGTCACTTTTCCACTGAAATCTAAATGCCCAGGAGTATCCACTAAATTAATCAAAAATGGTTCGTAGCCTTCGAGGGATTTCTCGTAATAGAGCGATATATTTGTTGACTTCATCGTTATACCACGTCTCTGCTCCTCGTCTAGATAATCTAAAGCCCTCGCTTCACCCGCTAAATCTGGGGATAAAAAACCAGCTTCGCTTAAAAGAGAGTCAGAAAGCGTTGTTTTCCCATGATCAATATGCCCAACAAATCCAATGTTCCTAATATTTTCAGTTTTTTCCATTAAATTTAATATTTCGGAAATCTCTTTTCGACGTGGCATCTCTCTTGGCAATAGTTCATTTAGTGTTAGAGTTATATTGATAAGTCATGTGTTATTTGATTAAAGTTTTGTGAAATTTAAAGGAGGGAAATGATTTCGTCAAAACTCAAGATCTTCTTCATCGATATTTATAAGAATAAATTCTCAGCTGGGTCAGAGCTCTCATAAAAATCATTTCCCTTGTAAATATTAAGAAGTTGTTATAAATTAACTTCACCATCTATTCGAACTATTCTACCTTCAACATGCAACCTATTTTCGCAGAAAAGTTCAATTGCTTTTGGAAAGGCTTTGTGCTCCCATTCTAATATTCTTGGACCCAAGGTTTCTTTCGTATCAGTATCGTAAACTGGAACGGCTTTCTGTATTATAATCGGGCCGTGATCTTCTTCTGGATCGACAAAATGCACCGTAACCCCCGAAACTTTAACACCATAGGCAAGGGCATCCTCGTGTGCGTGCATCCCCTTGAATGATGGTAGTAGGGCAGGGTGGATGTTAATCACATTTCCTTTGAAATGTTCTATAAACATTTTACTTACAAAACGCATGTATCCGACAAGAACAATGAGCTTGCACCCATATTCTTCGAGAACATCAATCAATTTCTGGTCGAACTCCTCCCTTGTACCGTCGTGCTTATCAGATTCAATTAAGACTGCGGGAATATCGTGATTCTTTGCCCGCTCCAAGCAATACTTTCCCGGTTTATTGCAAATTAACACTTCGACTGACGCTTTATCTTTTAAAATTCCCGTTTCTGTTGACTGGACAATAGCTTCGAAGTTAGAACCACTGCCCGATGCTATAGCACCAATTTTCAGTTTGGTCATAATCACCCTAATAATCTCTTCAAGAAAAACTTTTTTTATTTTTCAGCAAATTTAGGCTTCAATTTCAGTACTATGTAATAAAACAATAGAATTCCGTATAGCCAGCATATTTGAGGATATAAAGTTATGGGATATCCGTTAAAGTAAAATAATGCGGGATTCCATGCATATTCAATAAAAGTCCAGGCATTATTAGAAACGGCACCTACTTCAACGATAATCTCTTGAATCTGCCCATATATAACAAGGATAACCAACTCTTTAATATTGAACTCATCAAACTGTGGAGATTTACAAATTAACTGAACCAACCAATATCCTATTAGAAAAAGTCCACCATCCCATAAGGTATGAGACACCATGAAGATTAAATAGTGACCAGGGTAAGGACGGATGGTTGTAAGAGTTACGAAGAAAGTAGTGTCATAGCTACCAACAAACATTGGTATTTCCCATGTAAGACCTATTGCTACCCCTATCCAAAAGATATACCACGAGAACTTGGGTATTTTTTTTGCTCGATATAACACGTAAACCAAAATTGGAGCCGAAAATCCAATTATTAGGTCTAATTGGTAAAAAATAGGCAGCAAGACTGACATGAATTTGTTAATTTTCTTTTGTAAAAAAAATTATTGAAAATAATAAAGAACTAAAATATTTCATGGCATCAA
>JAEORV010000154.1 GCA_016840695.1 Promethearchaeota archaeon | reverse complement strand
GTTGTTCGTGTATAGTTCCAATTTTGAATCGTTTATAGCATAGAGAGGATAAGAAATTGCACTGGGGACGATGATTATGTTATTAGTATAACTGTTTTCCTTTGATGGAGATTCTTCCTTCTCAGGAAGTATAATCTTTCCTAACACCTCTAATTTCCCTTCTAATAAAGTGACTCTCGTGGGCCCACGAAC
Organism: Promethearchaeota archaeon; assembly: GCA_016840695.1. Lineage (GTDB taxonomy): Archaea > Asgardarchaeota > Lokiarchaeia > Sigyniarchaeales > SOKP01 > FT1-020. The sequence continues at coordinate 5,142 of JAEORV010000154.1, read as the reverse complement.
AATAAGCGTACTTCCCTGTTTCACGTCTTTTTTCATGGTATATTCATTTAATCTTTTTATAAAATAATAGGGTTAATATTTAATTATATTTTGATTTCATAAAGTCAATTCAAAAATTCTAAAAACCTCTTCAAAACCTAGTTTTTTAAATAGTATCTTAGCTCCCTTGTCTAAACTCGTTTTTAAAGCCAACCTGATCGAATGAATGTGGTTTCTTCTAAAATAATCGACTGCGTGTCTCATTAATAGCTCGCCTATTCCAGTTCTTCTTTTTTCCTCCTTAACAATCAAGTTAGAAACGACTCCAAATCGAGAACCCTCGTCGGATACCCTTATTGAACAGTGCGCCATCCCTATAACTTGTTCGGTTAACTTGTCGAATGCAACGATAACCTCTAAATCTGAATCTTTTTTCATTCGATTTTCTATGCTATCTCTCCAGCGGATCTCGTCAAATTCTTGACCTTTAAGAGTGCACAATTTTTTCATTAATTCCGTAATCTCGTCAATGTCGTCAATGTCAAACTCTCGAATAATCATTTTTTGTAATGTTATGGAGTTAAAACTATCGAAATTGCTTAGTTAATTAAATTAAAAACCTAATAATAACTTTTTCTTAAAAGTCATGATTCTTTAAATGCCTCATCAGTAATGAAAGCTAGTATCTCCGACACGATCCTATCATGTTCGGGACATAAAAGTATGGGATGGTCCATCTCTAGTTCTACCATCCTTTTTTTTTGCGATTTTATGGCATTAAAAATTTTTTCCATGCTTAGTTTTGCAATAACAGAGTCAAAACGCCCTTGCATTAACAAGGTTGGACATTTTATCGCGGGTAACGATTGTTTCATTTCTTTAAGCATTTTTAACATTTTATTTCCAATATTAACAGGTATTTTTTCGTATCCAATCCATTTTCCCCCAGTTTCTTCCTTGAGTTTTTCAAATTCAACCCCATGATATTTCACTCTGAATAATTTGGCGAGCGGTATTAACTTTGGAAGGATTCCCTTGAGTGCGTATGGTGCACTTATCGTGAAAATTCCGTCAAAAGAATATTTAGAAGCAAAAATAAGAGTTAAAACTCCTCCCATTGAATGCCCTCCCATGTAAATCTTTTCGCACTTTTTTTGGAGCGCTTTTACTTCCTTTTCCAAATGATCGTACCAATCCTGAATTGAAGTGTTCTTTAAGTCTTCTGGAGAGGTTCCATAACCAGGAAGCAATGGAACGCTTATCGTGTATCCACCTTTATCATGTAAATCTTTCGCAAGAGGTTTTAAATCAGCACAAGTCCCCCCTCCTCCTCCATGGATCATTATTATACCTGTTTTCCTTCCTTCATAATAGAAAGGTCCTGCACCCTCCATGATCTCTCCATTTGACATTAAAGATTATCCTCATTTACTTAATTTTTCATAACATGGAACGCATAATTTTTTATTTTCAAATTCCATTAGTCGCGTGCTCATGGTAAGCTCCCCACAGTTATCGCATGCAAGAGATTGGTGTATTTCTGCTTCATTTGGTGGTTTAAAGGATATCTTCTCAATTTTAAATATATCCTCAGGATGAGCTTTCAATAATTTCTCGAGCCGCTCTTCTCTCGACATATCTCTATCTCCAAAGGATAAAGCCTTTATGGAAAGTTTTACTGCCTTCTTATTTGTCCTATTGTAAAAAGAATAGTTGTTCTTTCCGTGATCTAAGTACTTTAAATTGCCTTTTCCAAATGTCGTTCCTAGAAGGGCCTGGATCGCGTCAACGCTACAATTATCGTTTTCCACGACGGCTACTAGTTCCTCATCGATAGAAAAATCGTTTCCATTTTCAAGAATATATTTGGATATTAATACTCCAATGGCCAAGCCAGGACACGAATGACCGTGGAATTTTACTGCTTTTTCCATTAATTCTTTTACTTCCATTTGTACTCTCTCACTAATAATGCTTCAATATGATAGTATTCCATATTTTATATAATGAATGTGTATATGTATTATTGAGATGAAATTTTTAACAGATTCGATGTTCGGAAAATTGACTAGATTTCTACGAATCTTCGGTCACGATACTGTTTATGCTGAAGAAATAATGGTGTCTGCTCCAGATTCTGAATTATTAAAATACGCTCTAGAAAATGACCGCATAATTCTTACCAGGGACAAGCCATTTTCTAAAATCGCAAAACTGAACAGCATATATTTAGAAGATATAGATGCTTATGAAAATTTATTGCGGCTTCAAAAAGAAATAAACTTGACCTTAAATTTTTCAATTAAAAACGCCAGGTGTTCAACCTGTAATTCAACCTTGAATAAAGTTGAAGATAAAGAATCAATAAAAGATCAGATCATGGAAGAGACTTTCAATAGCTTTCAAGATTTTTATAAGTGTTCGAATCCCAAATGCAACAAAATATATTGGAGAGGGTCTCATATTGAGAAAATTATTAATAAACTAAAGAAAAAGGCGCTATCTTAGCGAGCTATGTTATTTCCCAAAATGTAAAGCCTTGATTTCGTTAAATGTGTGCTTGGTTTGAGCCGCAAGTTCCGTTGCACCACCCTTTTCGTACATTGAAAATGCTTGACTCAATAATTCCAGTGTTTTCTTGTATTCCTTGTTCTTGTAATGATTCTCGCTAAGCTCTACGAGATAATCTCCTTTCTTCTTATAGAACTCGATGAATTGGTCAGAAGTGTCAATCTTTCTGCTCATTTTATCTATCTGCTCATTTTTTTTATAATTATCCTATATTATTAATAAGAGACTCAATTGTTATAAAACTATCTCAATAGAAAAAAAAATTAGAAATCATCTTCAATTCCCAAATGCTTTCGATAACTCGAAACAATTTTCACAAACTCTTCTAAATATAATTCTGGCTTCATGGTTTTTCCACATTTTATGCACTTAAAGTTCAACATTCCTTCAACGCTCACTAGTGTTCCGGGATCGCAATAAACGCATTGTTTTAAAGTGTACTTTTCAGCTAATCTGAGAACTTTTTCGTCAAATTCATCCTTATCCATCGTCAATCAACCCAATAGTTCCAAGTTTTTATTTCAATACCGAGGGAATTATCCCTTCAATTAAGAGCTGGTCTAATAATACCACTGCGCACATCGCCTCAACTACTACAATGGCTCTTGGAACGATGCAAGGATCGTGTCTTCCAGTAAATTCAACTTCAACATTCTCCATTTTCTTAATATTTACAGTTTTCTGGGATTTACCAATGGTTGGAGTTGGTTTGATAGCAACCTTAAACTCGATAGGCATGCCCGTCGAGATTCCCCCAATTATTCCCCCTGAATCATTTTTTGCAGTTTGGATTTTTCCATTCTTCACAATCCATGGGTCGTTATGCTCGGAACCCCTCATTCCTGCCGCTTTAAATCCCGCTCCAAATTCAACCCCTCTTACTGCCGGAATTGAAAAGATGCCCTCACTTAACTTCGATTCAATACTATTAAATACTGGCCCTCCAATCCCTTCAGGAAAATTATTCACGACGCATTTTATGGTGCCTCCTATCGAGTCCTTTTGATCCTTGACTTTCTCAATTAATTCTTCCATTTTTTTTGCTATGGTGCTATTAATTGCTCTAACTGGAGACTTTTCTCTTAAAGTGAGGTATTTATCAATGTCATGTATATGATAGTTTTCATCATCGATGACGGCTCCTATGCTTCTTGTGTACGCGAATATCTCTATATCATGCTTCTTTAAAACGAGTTTAGCGATTGCTCCTGCCATGACGAAGCCTGCCGTTATTCTTCCAGAAAAGCGACCTGAACCCCTATAATCCGCAAAACCCCCATATTTTTTCAACGCCGAATAGTCCACTTGGGAGGGTCTTAGGAGATTCTTAAATTTCTCGTATTTTGACGAATCTACATCTTTATTTTCAATAACTAAAGCAATAGGCGCTCCAGTTGTTTTATTATTAAACAAACCTGAAAGAATTTTTGCATGATCGGGTTCTCTTCTGGAAGTTGTTGCATTTGATTGTCCTGGTCGTCTTTTTTCCAATTCAGATTGAATAAATTCCATATTTATCTCTAAACCCGCAGGAATCCCGTCAATTACAATGCCCACCACTTCTCCGTGGCTTTCACCAAATGAGGTTATCTTGAACTTATTTCCTAAAGTATTATCTCCCAAGGATTAACACCTTTTCTTAAAAATATAATTAGTTCTTATTTTATTAATTATTTAATACTAGAAGTAATAATAACTTTAACGAATAATTTATCCAATGAACTTAAAAATTAATCCTTCTCCGTGTCTTAATGGAGAAATAACTGCCCCTGGATCTAAAAGTTATTCCCATCGCGTTTTCATCGCAGCTAGTCTTGCTGACGGAGTTTCAGTGATCAAAAATGCATTAACAACAGGAGATGTTGAAGTCACTATAAATATTTTAAGAGATTTAGGCGTAAAAATAATTGAAGCTTCCGGAAATAGGATTATTGTTGGAAAAGGCAATGATTTTTTTAACTTTAGTGATAAAATCCTCGATTGTAAGAACTCAGGAACATCTGTAAGAATCTTTTCTGCTTTAGCTCTTTTAATTGAGGGAGGATTATCTTTTACGGGTGAATTTTTAAAGCGGAATCGTCCTATCTTGCCCTTGCTAGAAGCCTTAGAAGCTTTAGGTGCAGAATACAAATTAACAGAAGATTTTTTGTACGTTCGACGAGCTAAAACCACCTGTAACACTATAAACCTTCGAGGAGATATAACTTCGCAGTTCATCACGGCCTTACTAATGACATGCCCAAAAATAAAGTGTGAAACAAAGGATTTCATCACAGTTGAGATTACGACTCCTTTAATATCTTATCCCTATATTCAAATCACGCTTGATGTGTTAAAATCATTTTCAATTAAAGTTCAAGAAGCATTAAACGACAAGAAAATTGGAAAGTACGCCATACTTAACAATCAGAAATTCAGGCCTCAAGTGTACCAAATTCCGGGTGATTTTTCGTCAGCTGCCTTCATAATAGCTGCCACGGTCTTATCTAAAGATGATTCCACCGTCGTCATTAACAACTTGAATTTTGAAAATCCTCAAGGAGATAAAAGAATCGTTGACATTCTTCTTGAGATGGGAGCGAACATTAAAGT
>JAEORV010000153.1 GCA_016840695.1 Promethearchaeota archaeon | reverse complement strand
AAAAGTAAGAATAGACAATTAAAAAATCAAGTTGAGTTGAGAGCAAAGGAGCTCATGCATAAAGAACTTCCATTCGATGTTTTGTGTTGGGAGTTAGCTGAGATACAGCTGATTATTGAAAAAGGACATGGAAATTATACAGATCAGGAAGTAAGCGAGATGGAAGAAAAAATATTCAATTCGACTATTTCATACAAAGAAATTTGTTGGATAATTTCTACGCTTATATCATTCTTAGGACAACAGGACTTATATCCTCATATTAAAATAAAGAGGTGAGATGAATGTATAAAAAAATCTTATTGGCCGTTGATGGGTCGAATGTCTCAAATCGTGCCATTGAAAAAGTTATCAAACTCCAAAAAGAAATGGATTCCGAAGTTGTAGTGTTTCACTCAGTAATGCATCACATAATAATGCCCTTAGCTTATAGTTCGGGGTATGCTCTTCAAATGTACATGAATGTTGAAGAGGAAGAGAAAAGAGATGGTAAGAAAATAATAGATCAAGCAAGAATAAAATTTCATGATGCCAATGTGCCAGCAAAGTTCGATTTAATAACGTATGAAAATCCTGAAGAATATATAGAGAGAATCGTAGAAGTAGAAAAGTTTGATTTAGTTGTTTTAGGAGTTAAAGGTATGCATTCTAGGTTAAAAAAAGCCATTACTGGCTCAATTACGAAAAAAGTCATAACGAAAGCCCCCTGTGATGTTTTAGTAGTGAAATAACTGGATATATTCAAAAACTTGGTTAAAGAAATTATTAATAATCAAGTTCTTCTTTTTTATTATTGAATTATAATTAATGGTTATAATCTTGAATGAATGGATAAATAAATACGAAAATAAGAAAGTTAACCCAGAAGATGCAATTAGGAAATATATTAAACCCGGAGATCGCATCTTCATTGATTCTGGGTGTTCTGAACCAATAGACCTTGTTCAAGCGCTTATAAATCTTGGTCTTGAATTTCCAGATATAGAGATTATGCACTTCGTGAACTTATCAAACCTTGATTACTATAAAACGGTGGGCGATAGAAAAGATTTCTTCAGGCATAATGCCTTCTTTATAGGGAATAACCTCAGATACGCTGTAAATACAGGAAAAGCCGATTATACGCCAATGATACTTTCCGATATTCCTAGATTTATCAGTAGAGGTCAAATGCATGTGGATACTGCTCTTATTCAAGTAAGTCCTCCTGATAAATATGGGTATTGTAGTTTCGGTGTGAATGTTGATATCGCAAAACCAATTACAGAAGCCGCTGATCATGTCATAGCTGAAATTAATCCAAAAATGCCTCATACTCTTGGAGATTCTTTTATCCACATAGATGCAATTGATGAATTTGTTGTTTCTGATCACGATATCATTGAATTTAGTTATGGTCGTCCCAATAAAGTAGTGAAAAGGATCTCTAAATATGTTGCTTCGTTAATAGAAGATGAATCTACAATCCAAACAGGGATAGGTATCATTCCAAACACACTTTCTAAATATTTAGGGGATAAAAAAAATCTTGGAGTCCACAGCGAGGTTTTTTCAGATGGAATTATTGATCTTGTTGAACATGGAGTCGTTACATGTGAAAAAAAGTCGATTCATAAAGGAAAAATTGTTACTTCGTTTGTAATGGGATCTCGTCGTTTATATGACTTCGTAGACAACAATCCTATGATAGAATTCCATCCAACCAGTTATATCAACGATCCGTTCATTATAAGCCAGAATGAAAAGCAAGTTGCGATAAATGCTGCTCTTACCGTAGATATAACTGGGCAAGTAAATGCAGATTCACTTGGACCAAAATTTTACAGCGGTATCGGTGGGCAAGTAGATTTTATGCGCGGTGCTAATTGGTCTCATGGTGGGAAGCCAATAACGGTTCTCCCCAGTACAGCAACTCTTAAAGATGGTACTGTCGTGTCTCGAATTGTTCCATATCTACAACCTGGTTCGGGAATCGTCATCACACGAGGCGACGCTCATTATGTAGTAACCGAATGGGGGATCGCGTATCTCTTTGGTAAAAGCATCAGGGAAAGAGTTATTCAAATGATTGCTATTGCCCATCCTGATTTTAGGGAAGAATTACTTGAGCAAGCAAAAAAATGGAATTATATATATCTCGATCAAGAGCTACCAAAATCAATAGAAGGTAGGGTTAGTATATATCCTGATAAATATGAGACAAATTATAAATTATCAGATGGAACAAACATAAAAATTCGACCTGTAAAACCGACTGACGAAAGAATGCTTCAAGAGCTTTATTATTCAATGAAAAAAGAAGATCGATACTTAAGGTTTTTTACAACTATTTCTTCTTTTGGTCATAAAAAAATACAGCCGCAAGTTAATATAGATTATTTTACAAAGATGATCATTGTAGGTGAAATAATAGATGAAGCAGAGCAGAAAATAATCTCAACTGCCGGATTTTTCAAGACAAAAGAACCCTCAAAGGCTGAAATTGGCGGTGTAGTTCACGAGAAATGGAGAGGAAAAGGAATCATGAGGTTCATGTTAGAACACTTGGCTAAGATTGGTAGGGAACTTAATGTTCGAATTTTTAGTGGTGATATTTTATTACAGAATAAACCAATGCTCCATATTATTAATACAATTGGTTATCCAATAACCTACAGGAACGTAGAATCCGGTGAATTTGAATTTGCCTATGATATCTTAAAAAAATCATGAAACAAGGAGATTGAACGAATCGTAGATAGGTTGTTATACGTGCTCTCTTACTAAATAATATACTTTTTTAGAATCGCAATTCGGACATTCAACAATCCTTTCTTTTGAAGCTTGCTGGTCTTCCCATTCATTATTACAACTCAGGCATCCATAGCCTAAAAAACTGGTTTTATAATCAATATTACCGCCATGGACGTGGATCGATTTACCTTCGTATAACGCCTGAGTTACTTTTTGGTGCGCTCTTTCTAACATTCTAGAGAATGTAGGTTGACTTACGCCCATTTTTTCAGCAGCATCCTTTTGATTAAAATTAATATAATGTTTTAAGCGCATTGCTTCAAACTCTGAAACTGTAAGAACGACGGATTCCTCTATATTACGACCATCGCTAGAGAAATAAACATTCTCTGGAGGATATTTTACCCATCTTTGGCGCGCTCTTCTTCCCACTTTTCGACACTTTAAGATTTATTCCTTTATATGAATATATATTCATTCAAGAATTAATATTTTTTCATTCTATATTATAAAGAAGAATGAATATCAAATACCTATTTTTTCTCCTTTTTTAATTTTGAACAATCTCACCTTATATCAATATTGATCGTTATCGCTTTCATTCTCACGCATTTTTTTTACCGAAAAACAAACAGATATATTATATAGCAATCACGTCATAAATGGTTATGATAATATCCCCCTTTATGAATAATAGTTAGAATATTTAAATAGTCGTCTTAATTCTACAATTAAAGGATAAATAAATATTATATTGCATAGAGACATTACACATGACTAAAATTATTGGTATTCCTTCTAATGGACCCGAATTATCTGATAACATTTCTGCTCATTTTGGACATTGCGAATATTTTGTTGGATTTAAAATTCACGAGGATAACAAAATAAAGAGCGAATTTGCACTTAGGAACAACGGTCATTCTGCGTGTATGGAACCTGTTCTAAACATGAAAGATAGAAACGTTACAGACATGATAATCGGTGGTATAGGTGGACGACCTTTTCAAGGATTTTTACAGGTTGGCATAAATCTATATCGAGGAGTAGAGGGAAGCGTAAAAAAGAACATTGAGTTGCTATTACAAGGCAAGCTGGAAGCATTAGGCGGACCGAGTTGTGGCGATCATTCAAGCGGGAGAAATCAACAACATTAAAAATGACATATAAATGTCATACTTCTTTATTTTTTTCAGCGAGCCATTATCCATCACGACAGGAAAAGTTACGATTATAGAACATTCGATTCTTTATTTGATTAAAAATTTCACTAATTTTTCCATTTGTTTAACTCAATCAATGAGTTGCACAGGAAATACATGGATCAAATGCTCTGATTAACATCTGAAGCCTTTTTTTCACGAAATTCAAATCATTTTTTTCGTATAACATCTGCGCATAACTTGTAATCATTTCATTTATTAGTGGAATATTAATTTCTGTGGCAATATATAACTTTACTTCATTAATTGAATTAGCTTTGTCAAGATAATAATGATGCAAAAGAGAACCCCTAGGTGCCTCAATCATGGCAATACCTTCTCTATTTTTTATCTTATTAAGCGAAGGTAAGCGTTCTTTTTGCTTTAATAATGGATCATCTATAATTTCTAAAGCTTGATATGTTTCTACATAAATTTCTAACAGCCTAATATAGTGAGCAAAAAGAATGTTGTTATTCCATTCTTTATCTAAATAATTCAAGTAATTGCTAATTTTGTTTATCGGATATGTCTTAATTATTTTATATCGAGCCAAAGGGCCCACTAAAACATTTTTTTTAATTTTAAATTCAATTCCTCTTAAATTTGTGTCTTTATCAAAATGTTCTGAATATTCATTTGCTGAAAAATCAATATTTTTTGTTTTACCATCAATAATTTTTCCCATACCTGAATATCTATCGTAGCGTCCATTATTATGCATTCCAAGAAAGCATTGAGAAGGAAGTTTAAAAGCGTCTGGCGGTTTATATTTTGAAAAGAGATCAATAAATTTTTCAATAATCCATTCTATATTAACTAAGGCTTTTTTGAGGTCTTTTTTTGCGATAAAAATTGTTTTACGAGAAGGTTCATAAATAGTACCTCCGGGGAATAAAGTGATTGCATGGACTGGTCTCCCTCCAAAAATCTTGTCTATTTCACTTGCAACATTAATTAATTGATTGACATTATCTGTTAATTGAGAGTCAAATTTTATTAACTCATACAAAGAGGGGGTTTTCTTTGTTATTTTAAATATTTCTAATAAGTCTGGCATTGATTGATAAAAGAAATGGATGCTATGAGATTTTATAAGTTCTCCCGTCATCAACATCCTTCTTAAAAGAATAGATCTCTCGGAGGGCTCAATATCGTACATATTCTCTACTGCCTTACAGCTTGTAATACTTTGTGAGTTATGACAGAGACCACAAATCCTTGATGCTATTCTTGGAATGTCTGATAATCCTTTTCTAAGCAAAATATTTTCAAAACCCCGAAATGGAGCAATTTCAAAATTAACATGAGAAATACTTTCGCTTTGATTATCCAAATAAATATTTATCTTTCCATGCCCTTCAATACGAGTGCAAACCTCAACGACTTTCTTAATTTT
>JAEORV010000152.1 GCA_016840695.1 Promethearchaeota archaeon | reverse complement strand
GTTCGTGTTGGTAGAAAAAACAAAGTTTGGCACACTCTACATTTATATATGCTTGTTTTCATGTATTACGTGTTAAGGATTGATTTATCATGGATATTGACTTTAATAAAAAAGCCAGTTCAGACGCTTTAAGCGACTCTAAGAAACCGTTGGACCTCATTCTAGTCAGGGCTATCATGAGTTGCTCTACTTGTGGAAAGGAAAAAAAGTTTAGAAATCAATTCTTACGTAAGGATTTAGAACTAATGGTCGTGGCTTTGAAAGTATTTGATTGGATGGTTTGCAATAAATGTGGCGAACTTTTTCGATTAGATTTAGAGTTCCGCGTTTAATTTTAATATAATACTATTTCTTATCATTTTTTACAGGTCGAACTTAATTTCTCCGTAAGTTCCCCCTCCCCCGGGAGTGTATTGAATTTTGTCGTTTCGCAGTGCTTTAACGATTTTTGCTATATTCGCGTCAAAATCTTCGACTTTATCAATGGAAATTTCAGTTAATATGGCAAACTCTGAACCCAATTCTTTTATAATTTTTTCGTATTCATTCAACACTGTTTTACTCGTTGCACTCTTAATTCTTTTTACTGAACGGATTATATCAACGAGAGGGATCGCATTAATGTAAGGAGGTCTATGAGCAGGATGATTTGGTTTTTCATGATCGGAGATCACGTCTATTCTCTCGCTTACACCTAATTTTATCTTGAAATTTTTGCCAAATTCTTCCTTACAAGCGGGACATACCATTTTATTTTTCGAGACTTGATTAATGTAGTTTTTTTTAGCCTTTTCTGGTTCGTCAGCGTAATTTACTACGAACTCGGCGGTTAAGGAATACTGATTCAGCCCTGAACTGCTTTTTTTTTTGGCTTTTTTAAAAATTATGCGCCTTCGGCACTTATTACAAAACATGTTGTAATACTTTCCTAATTTTGGATGTAACCCAACATTTAAGGAGATTTTTCTTCCATCTTTTCTTTCGAGAGCCAATATGATCTCGTCGAGGGATGGATTTTCCATCTCGAATTTATTGAATTCACGGCCTAACGAGCGAGGACTCTCCGAATGAGCATCAGAATTGCTCAAGAACGACACATTTTTGAGACAATCCATCTTATCAGCAAGGTCCGTATTTGCTGATAGTCCTAACTCTACGAAGGACACCTTTTTCACGGCATCCTGATAACATTCTTTCAATGTTTTAAACTTATTCTGCCTGAATATCGCTTTAAAAGGAGTAAAGGCGTGAGCAGGCCCAATGATGCCTCCCGAATCAGTAATTATATCTACACACTCTGCAGGAGATAAGTTAACTCGCGGTCTACCGCCCCATTCGTCTAAAATGTTCTTCGAATGTGGTTTTAATTTTTTCTGTATTTCTCTAACTGAGTCAAAATCTGGAAACAACACAACCTCGTGTACGCTTTCAACGTCTTCAATCTCTGTTTGAAGCACGAAATTTACTCCCTTGTACAAGAATGCTCCATTTTTATCTTTATCGAGATGTGTTTCCATGTATTTCAACCATTCAGGTTGTAGGATATCACCGGTGCCTAATATGTTTAGCCCCTTCTTTTTACAAGTCTTAATCATGGTGTCCAAATTTAATTTTTTCGATACTGCTATTGAATGAGGTGAGTGGATGTGGAGGTCTGCATTAAAAATGTACATAAGATATCAAAAATACATAACAATAAAAAGTTTAATTCGATTTTTATTAAGGTCTCAACTATTTCACATGATTATCATTTTATCCTCTACTTGGTCTCCTAATAACACGCGAAAGTATTCTTTTTTACTTTTAAAACATACTCGTTCTAACTTTCCTTCAATTACTACGATTTCCCCTTCTCTTGCGTGCTCACAATATCGTCCCCTGAACGAATTAACTTCAAGGATATCTCTTGCATTAATATCCTTAGATTTATCGGGAAAATTTAGTATTTTCAACGCGTTTATCTTATAAGAGCAAGGTGTAAATATGGAATCTGTGGAATCTACGATTTTTGCTTCAAGTTTTATCCTTCCATAATCAGTATATTTGAAATCGTAAAACGAACCTTTCCAATCTTCAGGGCTTTTAATATATCTTATGAAAAAATCAATCCCGTGAAATTTGCCTTGATGGAGCTTTCTTTTCTCGCTTTTCATGAAATCTTCAAATGGAATGTTAGACCCTCCTACCCTCCATTCGTAATGAGATTTGTATTCTTTAAAATCGTACATCCGACACTTATTTGAAGCATTGAAGATCTTTTTCAGTTCCTCTTGAAACTCAAGACTCGTGTGAGTACCATATATAATTAGATCTAAATCAGATTCTTCTTTATTTAATCCTACCATTGAGGACCCAGTGATTCCAATAGAGCCTTCTGGGACGTTTCCTTCGCGTATAAAAAGTTCGCATAATAACTGTGAATATTCTTCTACTTTAGATGTACATCCTTTTTCATGCAAATCTTTGAAATGATCTCTTGGCGTATAAATCTTCTTGATATCCTCATTTTTCACGCCCTGTAATTCTAAATCGAGCTCTTCTGAAAAGAAAAGGTATTTTGGGTAATTCTCTTTAAGAAAAGCTTGCCTTTCTTTTAAATCGTAGATTTTAGTAAATTTTTGTCCATCTCTTTCCCTATCCCCTTGAGGATCTGGATAAAATCGAATAAAACAGATTTTTCTCTCTTTAGGATGATGAATGCCCTTCACATCGAAAATCAAGTTGTCGCCTTTACTTTCGATATAATCTCCTTCAATACCCTTGATAAAATCCATTTTTCATCAATAAAAAAATTAATATCAAGAAGGAGAAACATTTGATCTTATTTGAGGCTTTTTGAAAAAATCAGGTTATAATTAATATCTAGAGGGTTTTTTAGATTTTATTTGGCTCTTGGGAATACTCTTAGGAATTTTAGATTTCATTGATTTTCTTACCATGGCTTGAAATTCTCTTTTTTCTTTTTCGAAAGCTTTCCGATCTTTTTCTAACTTTTCCCTCTCGCGCTTGATCTGGTTTTTTTCGTCCATGATGCTGCGTTTTTCTCTTTCTAAATCCTTCTCTTCGTTTCTATTCCTCGCTTCAATGCGTTTTAGTTCGTTTTCTAGATCCTTATATTCTTTATTTAATCTTCCAATGTCATCCTCTAACATTTGCTTTTTGCTTTCCAGGTCATACTTTTTGTCTTCTAAGCGGGGTAGTTTTTTCTTTAAATCTTTTAGTTGGGTTTGATGCTTAGATTTTTCTTTCTCTAGATTTTTTACTTCTTTTTGGGCTTTATCCCTAACTCTATCCAGGTTATCTCTTTTTTTGTCGATAACACGGGCTTTTCGTTCTAAATCGTCGTCTTTATATCTTAATTTCTTCTTTTCATCTTCAATCTTTCTTTTTTCGTTGTCAAGTCGATACTTTTCAGCAGCTATTTTCTTTTTCATGTCGTTAATATCGTTATTTAAGCCATCTCGTTCATTTTTAAGCGCTCTATGCTCGTTTTTCAAATCGCCTATTTTATTTTCCAATTTATTTATGTTATCTTTGAGGGAGTCCTCCTTTTTCTCCATCCCGGGAAGTTTCACTTGAATCTTTTTAATGCGATTTTGTGTCTTGGCTTTCTCTTGTGCTAAATATCTTCTTTCTTTGTCAATATCTTCTTTCAGGCGGTCAAGTTCTGCTCTAAATTTTTCCAATTCAGCATTTTTACGATCAAGCTCTTCGCTTTTAGCTCTAATTTTATTATCGTGCTGTCTTTCTTCAACAGTAAGTCGTCTCTTCTGATCTTCAATATTTTTCTGCACGTCATCTAATTGATCTTTTAAGTTTTTACGCTGGTTTAAAAGATTCCTTATTTCTAATTCTCGTTTCTTCCTTTTTCTTTCAAGATCTTCAATAGTCCCTTGGTAGGATTCCATCCTTCGGACTACTTTTTCCCATTCCTCTTTTTCTTTGTTTAATTTCAACCGTTCTTCCTTGATCTTCTTTAAGAGCTTCGCATCAGAAATGGGCTCCAAATCCTCTTTTGGTATTTTCACATTAATTTGAGATTTAGTAGGGGTTTTTTCTTTCATCAAGATATAATATCACGAAAATGTTTGATTAATTTTTTCTTCTAGTTTTATGATATCATCGTTGTTAAAAAAAACCGTTTGGAATGAAATTGAAGTTATTTACTTAACGCGATTTATTTATATATTCAATCTTTCTTTATAGTAATATCGAGAAGTACAGATTTCTAATAAAAAATTACAATAGAATGTGAATATCTTGAATTTTGACGAAGAATTTGACGAGAATTTAGACGAAGATTTAGAATCAGAAAGCTCAGAGCAAGATATCATTGAATCTAAAACTCCCTCTAGAGGAAGTAAGAAAATCACCATATACTTCATGTCTACAATTGGTCCCGGTGAAAAAAAGCAGAAATTAAATGTGAACGATGGAAATTTAATCAGCGATATCAAAGAAACCGTAGGTAATTTATTCGCCTTAAATCCTTTAGATTTTCATTTATCCCATGGAGGGATTACATTAGATGAAAATAATCCTTTAAGCGAGTATAATGTCCAGAATGGTGATGATATTTTATTGATACCAGCAAGTATCGCAGGATAATCAGTCTTAAAACTTTATTCATTTCTTGAAGGTATGAGCACGATCTCATCCTCGTCGATAATATCGTAATCGTTTATTTTCTTATCTTCCTTTAAGATTATTCCTCCAGACGACAAGAGAAACGTCTCGATATCGTAATCAAACAAGATACCGACGCTCTCCTTTACCTTACTGATAGAATCGGTCGATTCAATGATTTTAATCTTCTTTTTTTCTCCAGGCTCTATTAATGAAATCACGTGCACGCGAAACTTATCACCTAATTCAAGCGTTTTAAGAGGCGGCGTATAATTTATTTCTTCCTTAACTTTATCCCTGTTCATCAACATGCTTTCAATTAATGCCTCTCTTTCTTCTGGTTCGTAATAGAGCATTTCCCTGATAAATTGTATTTTGTCTATCTCAGATAAATCTAATAGATTAATTTTAGCAATTGTTTCTGGACTAAATTTTGAAAAGATAAACTCTTGAGTTACTGGTAGGTCCTCATACGATTTATCAGAATCCACGTATTCCTCGATATATGGGAACGCATCAAGATAATCATCGAGTATTTCTGAAGATTTTGATTTTGAGATCTGCTTTATGGATCTTGGTGATTGAGGAATGGTTTTAGGTTTTTGTTTAAATTTATTTTTTTGTAATCTCCTATCTCCATTATACGATTGAGCTACGATGGTATATATTGTACCAGTAGAGATGGCAGCAACGCTACCTACTATGAGAAAATTGTAAAATGGCACTCGTCCAATAAAT
>JAEORV010000151.1 GCA_016840695.1 Promethearchaeota archaeon | reverse complement strand
ATCTTTTTTTTACTTTCGAATTGATAGATTTTTTTACTCGAAAAATGCCTTCGATAATCTTAATCTTATTAGATTCAATTATTTTTGAGGAGTTAACAGCTTTATTCTTATCAATAGCAGAATTACAAACCCAGCAAGCATTTTCTGGTTTAATTAATGCTTGAGCACATTTTTCACAATATAATACTCCACACTCGCATATATAACTATTAAATCCAAGTATTTTTCCTTTACATACGTGACAAATCTTAATATCTTTATGGAGGGAGATTTCTTCTTTTGTTATTATTTCCGGCGCTTTAGTCATCTTTCTTTCTGACTGTTCTTTTAATCCTAAGTAAAAGAGAGGAAAACTGCTTACCATTCCAGTCCTTAATAGAAATATTGAAAATTTAAGAATTAATGGAGACACTAGATATAAGAAATAACCAACTGATAATAATAGAAATTTTCTTTTAAGAACGCCACTTGATTTAAAACTCTTATATATAAATCCTATTCCACAAAAAATTATAGCAGATAGTGTGAAAAACAAAATCAAAATACCTACAGGATGTACTAAAAGCACGCCAATACTTATCAAATCATTGCCAGAAATCTCGGGATAATTAATCTGTAAAGAACTATAAGGATCAAATAACAAGAGAATTTCGAACACAATGCAGAGAATTATACATGGTGATAAGAAGAATTTTTTTCTGTTTGATATCATTAACTCAGCGCCTATATAAAAGGAGATTAGAATAATCAATGGAGTCCACATATAAGTAAGAATTCCGGCCCAAATAATTTTATCAGCAACGATATTTTGACCTTTCAAGAGAATTGAAAAAAAATCTACAGAAGGGATTAACCAATTAAAACCCGTGAAAAAGATATTTAACCCCATGAAAAAGAGCAGCTTTGCTTTTATTTTTCTGGCTTGGAAAATAATGCTCAGTCCACAAGTGAATGCGAACAATATGCAAGCCGTTGCCGTGATACCATTTAACCATCCTTCAGCTGATAAAACCATTCCTAATCGCTCTTAATAATGTACCTCGAGAGTTCTTTCGAATTGTGGTAACCCCTAAGATTCTGCAGATCGTATTACAGAAATGTTACACGGATAACATGAAAAGATGGCTATATAAATTTAAGGTAAAAACTTCGTGAAACAAGCACCTTTGGGCAGTTAAACGGAGAAAAAATCTTCAAGTCATCAAGCACTAGCCTTTCAAATGTCCTACAAGTGTTTTTAACATAGTGTAAAAATTGGTCTCCAAATCTTTTTTATAAAATTTCATGATATTTGACTTTAATCCAATGTAATTTAACAAAAAATAAAACCTTTTAAGAAGCAAACAACGGGGTAAAAATTTTGAAATATAAAAAAAATTTCAAGAAAAGAACTACAAGACGCTTTGATACACATGAACTGGTAGCGTGCGTATTGATCTTTACATCTTTCTGTTGTATTAATGGGATCATGATGAGTCCTTTTAGCATGAGAGCGCAAGAAGAACCACCTGGAGATTTAGAGGGGCCAATTGAACAACCATCGAGTACTTCAATCATTGAGCTTGATGTTCATACAACAGGTGTTTCCATAGAAGAGATAAATGCTCCTAATGGAGATTTATATCATCAATTAGGGATTGATGAAGGCGGTGTTCTTGGAGAGGCGGGTTATCCTTCGCTTCCTTTCAAAACATTAAAAGTCCTACTTCCGCATGGAAAAGACATGGTGGATATTGATGTTCAATGTGGTTTCGAACAAGTTATTGAGGGTTCATATAACATAATACCTGCTCAAGAACTAATACCAATTGGTTCAGGGATAATCACTGATTTTATATTTGATTCACCGATTTATAACTCGTTAGATCCATACCCTGAAAAACTCTATTCAGTTGTAGGTACATATGGTCTCAGGGGTTATAAGATTCTCGTGCTCAATGTCTTTCCCGTACGATATATTCCCCAAATAGGAATGGTATCTTACTTTGAAAACATGAAGGTATCTATTAGTGTAGCAGATACCGATGATGAAAATACGCTTTATCGAGGTTTAGAGGAAGACGAGAAAATGGTATTGGATATCATTGACAATACAGAAGCTATTGATTCATATAAGAATGATTTACCGTTAGATAATTTTCTTATTGAACCTCTAGCGTTACCATCAGCATCCTACGATTATGTAATAATTACTAATGAAGCTTTGAAAAATTCAGCAGGAACCTATACATTTCAGGATTTAGCTGATCTTAAAAATTCAAAGGGTATTAAGACAGCGATCGTAACAACAGAAGAAATTTATGCTAACTATTCTGGTGATGATAATCAAACTAAGATTAGAAATTTCATCATTGATGCATACCAGAATTGGGGGATAGAATACGTGTTATTAGGTGGAGATGGTGACGTACAGAACATGGGTGGTGAAAGTGAAGCACCGATAATTCCCACGAGATGTCTCTATGCAGATTATGAACAGATTCCTTCTGACCTTTATTATGCCGCATTAGACGGGGATTGGGACGATAATGGAAATGGATTTTGGGGTGAACTTGGAGAAGACGACCTTTTTGCAGAAGTGTATATAGGGAGAGCTCCAGTTGATTCGGAATGGGAGCTCACAAATTTCATCAATAAAACGATCGCTCACGAAGAGGCAGACGATCCTTATTTGGCTGAAGCCTTGATGGTTGGTGAAGATCTAGGGTGGACCGTTTGGGGAGGAGATTATAAAGACGAGGTAATGAATGGATCTAGCGAATGGGATTACATCACTAAGGGATTTCCTAGTAGCTATAATGTTAGTACATTGTACGATCGAGATTTATATCCTTCTTCATGGGGGACAAGTGACATTACTACAATTCTTAATAGTAACAATGTACATGTCATTAACCATTTAGGTCATTCAAATGTGAATTATAACATGAAGATGTATAATCCTGATGTTGATGGTTTAACAAACTATAACTATTTCTTCGTATATAGTCAGGGCTGTTATAACGGAGCATTTGATAATAGAGGTACCAGTACCTACTATGATTACGATAGTATAGCTGAACACTTTGTAACTACATCGAGTGGTGCTTTTGCGTGTATTGGAAATAGTAGATATGGATGGGGGAGTCTCTATGATACTAACGGTCCTTCTCAACATTACGATCGAGAGTTCTTCGATGCGATTTTTGGAGAGAAGATAATGGAAATCGGAAAGGCAAATCAAGATTCAAAGGAGGATAGCATCGGATTTATTAGCCAACCACGCATGCGATGGTGTTATTACGAGATAAATCTCTTTGGCGATCCTACTGCAGCAATTCCAGCCGAACCAAATAATTTCGCTCCAACTTTGAGTAGCGAATCTGTTTCACCAACTACAGGATATCAAGATACTGAAATAACCTTCAGTGTGACATATACTGACGCAGATGATAACGAACCTAGTTATGTTAGTGTAGTTATAAACGGAACTGAATTCTTCATGAACAAGGTAAATCCTTCTGATACGATTTATACTGACGGATGTGATTATGAATACTTGATTTATTTGCAATCAAGTGCGTATAACTACTCATATTATTTTAAAACTGGAGATGGAGAATATTTTGTCTCAACGGATGTAAGTGATAATATAGAAATATTCTATTCCAACGCAGAAGCTCCTATATTAACAGGAGGTCAAGTATATCCTCAAAATGGATATTGTAACGCAACTTCATTTGAATTTTCGGTGATTTATTCTGATCCAGATAATAACGAACCAGAGAACATTTTTCTTTCGATAAACTCAACCTCATATCCAATGACAAAACAAGATCCGTTAGATACTAACTATATGGATGGAAGTGTATTTGTCTGTAGCACCATGTTAGAGGATATAGGATTGTACTCTTACGAATTCACGTGTTCTGACGGTATCTTTCCTGGTTATAGTGGACCATATTCTGGTCCATATGCTGAAGAGGGGATGCTATTTACGGGAATGTACATGAATTACACTTATTCAGCGACACAGGCGGGAGTTACTAGTCCTGCAATGCCAATAACCATTTCATATGCTCATCATCACGATACATTATTCGAGGAAAAGCAATTTGTGCCAGAGTACCCAGGTCAACAAGAACAGGTCTATTTGGTTGATATGGCTACAAGACGCATGTTTAATATACCAGGGGTTCCGCCTGAACTTATCATGCATACTCCATATTGGATTTTTCCTAATGTCTCGATCGATGATTATGTTTTAATAATGACTCCTCCTGGAGGAGACATGGTATGCGTAGTTACTGAGGAGGTAATGTGCAATATGCCAGGTTTGGGGCTAATAGAAGTGTTGGTGCTTCAAGATCCGAGATTTGAAGATGCTTATCTTTGGTATGAAAGAAGTTCGGGAATTTTATTAAACGGAACAATCAGCTTTTTCTTTTATGGCCAATTTTTAAGCATTCATTATGGTTTTAATTGTACAAATGCTAAAGTAATACAGTACCAGGATCTATCACCAAATGCGGATTTCACGGCAAGCGAGATGTCTATCAGGGAAGGAAATTCAGTACAATTCACTTTTGCAGGGAGCGAGGGAAACGAACCTGCGACTTTCCTGTGGGATTTTGGAGATGGCAATAATTCTACAGAAACCAATCCCGAACACATCTACGATACACCTGGTACCTACGATGTAACTTTAACAATCAGAGATCGTGATGGAGATTTAGATGTCGAGGTCAAGAACAACTATATTATCGTAGTTGCTGATAGCACTCCTAATATTGATTTTTTCGCAAACGCTACAATCATTTCTGAGGGTGACATGGTAGAATTTACATTTATGGGGAGCGAAGGTGATGGTCCTGCTACTTATGAATGGGACTTTGGAGATGGGACTAACTCAACAGATCAAAATCCAATTCATCAATACGATGTTTCTGGTATATATTCTGTATCTTTAGTAGTTATTGATTCTGACGGTGATTTTGACTACGAAATTAAGGCAGGATACATAATTGTTGGAGATAATAGTGTTCCTATTGCAGATTTCATGGCTAATGGCACGATTGTAAATGTAAATGATACGGTTCAATTTACCTATAATGGTAGTGATGGAGATGGTCTTACATATTACGAGTGGGACTTCGGTGATGGGAGTGAACTTTCCCATATAAGAAATCCAACACACATTTATGACACTCCAGGAATTTATAGCGTGTTTTTACTAGTCAGAGATGTTAATGGGGACATAAGTTATATACTAAGGACATCTATCATAATTGTAAAGGACCCGAGTAATCCTGGAATTCCTGGATATGATGTATTTATCCTCTTTGGCGTAGTTGCTACGATATCTATAGTTCTTTCAATAAGACGTAA
>JAEORV010000150.1 GCA_016840695.1 Promethearchaeota archaeon | reverse complement strand
GAGTCACTATCCTTTTTTCGTATTGCATCTTGAACTTGATCCTTCAGTCGTTGATTTTAACGTGCATCCTAAGAAACTTAATGTAAGATTTGAGAGGGAAGAACAGGTGTATAACAAGGTGTATAACGTTATTAGAACACTCGTCGAAGAGAATTTTATTGAAAAAGAGGCTTCTTATATTTCCACTGAATTAAACAACTTCATTGATAAAAAAGAGAAAAGTTTTTTAAAAATTCAGAAAGAAATACGAGAGGAACAGGAAAAACCAATTAAAGAGATACGAGAAAAAAGGAAAGAAAGTCCAAAAAGGGATGAAGAGCAGGTTGAAACATCTATCCAATTACACCTTACTGATGAAAAAACAAGCACAGAACTAGGAGCGAAACAACTTCCTGAAACTTACCTTAGGGAAAAATATCTCAAAACTAAAAACTTTCCAAAAATACGCCTAATTTCTTCTACTGGGCAACTGAGTAACAAGATTTACATTGTTTTAGAAGGCATTAACGAGAATAATGAGCCAGGAATGTTCATTTTAGATCAACACGCTGCTTCAGAAAGGTTAAACAAGGAACATTTCGAGAGAGCCCTTGAAACAGCAAAAATTGGTAAGCAGCAACTCATTTCTCCACTTAAAATAGATGTTACTCCGAGCGAGAAGTTCTTCTTAGAAGAAAACCTTGGCGAAATAAAAAAATTGGGATTCGATTTTGATACATTTGGAGGGAATACTTTTATATTGAGAAACATCCCCACGATATTTGGAAACATCCCGAACACCTCCGTTATTAAAGATATTATAGCAGATATTACAAGTATTGGTAAAGACAAAACATTTTCAGAAGTGAAAGAAGAAATAGTTAATTACTTAGCGTGTCATAAAAGCATAAGAGGAGGAGACGATTTATCTCTGACAGATATCAGAAACCTGATTGAAAGTTTATCTATAGCAAGAGATCCCTTTCATTGCGCACACGGAAGGCCTACGCTGAGGTTTGTATCGTTCAAGGAATTAGATAAGATTTTTAAGAGAATTGTATGATAAGAGTCAGAGTTCTCTATTTCTATCAAGTCAAGAGATTGTCTATTCAATAGCGAATAGGTTTAAAATATTCATTTATTGTTATACAAATCCTTAAAAAATCGTGTCATTATTATTTATGAAATAAAGGAAAAAAAAATAAGGGTATTTTCAAACGGAATGATTAAACTTGAGTCCTAAACCTAAAGATACAATGAGTAAAAAAACAAAGGAAAAACAAGGGAAGAAGCAAAAGAAGGCAAAAATTCCAAAAGAAAAACTAAAAGAAGACCCTAAAGAAAAAGTGGTTAAAAAATCTTCTGACGATAATATCAATGAATCAGAACCTGAAATCGAAGAAAAAAAGAGTGAAACGCATTTATTGCTAGATTCACTTGATGAAGAAATAGTAAAAGGATATAAAAAAACATCAGAAAAACTCGAAGGCATAATCAAGGAAAAAGAAAAGGAAGAAAAGGAAAAATTTAAGAAAAAGATAGATGTTAAAGGAGAGGGAGAAGAAAAGGAACTCACCGTTATTGAGATAAAAAAGATGATGAACCTTTTGAATGCTCGGAAGCAAGAGTGTTTTGAAACGGGTATGTATGACGAAGCTATTTCTATTGCTGGAGATATAATAAACCTTGCTGAAAAAGCAAATATGAATATAAGGATTGAGCAAGAAAAAACCTCTATTTCTAAAATGCGAGATTTGATCGAAAATAGAGTTAATGAAAAAACTCTTATCGAAAAGATAGAGGGTTTGAAAGCGATTAAGCATAATTTTTATGTAAAAGAGGAATACGAAGAGGCTATAAACACATCATATAAAATTATTAATTATGCTAAAAAACTTGACATGAAATCGCTTATAAAGCAAGAAGGAAAATCCATAGAAGCAATGAATAAGAAACTTTCTAAAGCTCCCATTAAAACTGATCCTACAAAAAAAATCGAAGGATTGAAAGCTGTAAAGCAAGAACATCTCGTTAAATTCAACTTCACCCAAGCAATAAAAGTTAGTGAAAAAATAATCGATCTTGCTACAAGGGGAGGATTAAAAACCTTAGTAAAGGAGGAAAAAAAAAGCCTCGAAGAGATTAAAAAGAAAGTCAAGAAAGAACCTTCGAAAATGGAAATTATTGAACAAATAGAAGGATTAAAAGGTATAAAGCAGGGTCACGCAGTTAAAGGAGATTACGATAACGCTATAAAAGTCTCTCAAAAAATAATTGATTTTGCTAAGATTGCAAATCTAGAATCAATCATTCAAGAAGAAAAGAAATCAATAAAAGACATGGAAGAAACTCTTGAAAGAAAAGTTTATTTCTCGAAGATTAAAGAAGAGTGTAAAAAAATTGATGACCTTTTTAATGAGCATGTTGATAGGGAGGAAATAATAAAAGCTCACGATTTAATAGAAGAGTTCAAGAAGAAATATAGGGATCTCTCCTTTTTTAAGTCGATCCCTGGAGTAAAAAAACTTTTAGATAAAGAGCGAAAAGTATGGTTAAGGTATAAAGTCAAACAAGATTATATCAAATCCGAAAAAGAAAAAGAAAAATTACCAGCGGAAGAAGTAAAACCAAAATTTTCCGTAGAAAAGCCTGAGGTTAAGAGAGAAAAACCGAAACCAAAAAAGAAAGAGATAGTAAAGGAAAAAGTGGTAGTGGAGGCAAAAAAAGAAATAGCAGCAATTCCAGAAAAAGAAATTAAAAGATTCGAGTTGGAGAACGCAAAACTCGAAGAAGAGAAAGCAAGACTAAGGTTAGAAAGGTTAAGATTTGAAAAACAAAAGGAAAAATTCGAGATTGAAAACAAGAAAGTTGAATTAGACATAGTTGAACTAGAAGAGAACATATCAAGGTTAAAATTAGGCAAAGTAAGGCTTAAAAAGGACAAAGATAAATTCGAAGCGGAGAGACAAGAATTAGAACTAGCAAAGAAAAAACTTGAGGAAGGAATTATCAAGTTAGAGGAAGCACAACTTGAGTTTGAGAGAGATGATAAGGCATTAGGGTTGGAAATTTCAGAATTTCAGAAAGAAAAAGAGAAATTTGAAGAAGCGAAGGTTAAATTAGGGGAAGAGGGAATAATAGTGCCTGAAATTGATGAAACCGAACTGGAACTAGAAAGAGCTGCGATTGAAGAAGACAAAGCAGAGTTAAAGTTGGAAAGAGCTAAATTAAAGAAAGAAATCGTTGCAATCAAAGAAGAAAAAGCGACGCTTCAAGAAGAAAGAGAAATGTTAGAAAAAATGAAAGTTCAGTTAGAAGAAAAAGGAGGAATCGCAGCTGAAACGGATGAAACTGAACTAGAATTGGAAAAAGCGAAATTAGAAGAAGAAAAGGCTGAATTAGATCACGAGAGAGCTAAATTAAAGAAAGAACGAGCTAGTCTAAAAGAAGAAAAGGTGGCAATAGAAGAAGAAAGGATGAAATTCGAGGAAATCACAATTGAATATAACGACATGAAAGAACAATTAGATGAATTGAAGGATCAATTAAAGGATTTAGGAGCTAAAGAAAAGGTCATGAGCGAAGCAGATATTTCAGAAGAGATAGAATTAAAATTAGCAGCGCTAAATGAAGAAAAAGCGAATTTAAAATTAGAGTATGCGAAAATTAAGAAAGATAAATTACAATTAAAACTTGATAAGAAAAACTTTTTAAAGGAAAAGGTGAAATTTGAAGAAGAAAAAACAAAACCTATGACTTAAAGTTTAATTAATCACTATGCTTTTGAAAAAGCAATGCCTTCTATTCCTTGTATCCCACCAACCTGTCCGAATAGCTCTTCAAGTTTATCAGTTCCGCCCCATTCTTCAGGATATCTCACACGAACTCTCGCCTTTTTTAGACCAAAAGCAACAGGTAAAATATCATGATGTTCAATAACGCAAGTATCAGGAAGGACTTTTTTCAATTCTTCAACAAGGGCATCAATATCAGCATCAGTATCATCAGGGATTACATCAATTAAAGCAATAAATTCTCCCAATTTAAAAAACCTCTCAAATATTTTTAATATTTTTAAACCTTTAAGGACCTTCGAATTCGCATTTCAGGCACTTATACGACTTTCCCATATCTCTACAGCGTTCACATCGCCATATCGTTACATCGCCACAAGAAGGGCAAGGAAAATGAACTGCTGCCTCGTAGGGAGCTATAGGTCTTCCACAGCACATACACATATTTTTTTTTAGTGCGCTCATTATATTTCGGTTAATTTCCTTAATTTTAATTGAATTTGTTTTTTATTATTTCTTTATTATAATCGCAAAAATAATGATAATCTATGTTAGCATATAATTAACGATGACTTTCATTATTTTTGATTTTTCAACATTAGTCGATATTCTATTATTATTAGGACTCTAATACATTGAAGTGAATTTGTCATTAATTTTAAATTGATATCAACAAAATTAAATTAATAAAGAATTATATTTTAAATATAGAATATCAAAGTAATATTTAATTTTGCTAACAGAATTAATTTAAAAAAAGGTGTGTAGTTATTCCAGAAAATAAAGTAAAGAAATATTTTTCGCTTGTGGAAGTATGGGGATGGTGTGACATATGTGAAGACATGGTGGCCTTAAAGGTTGATAAAAAGGAAATCATCAATGGGCTACAAACAGGAATATATACAAAAGAATACAAACATCGTAATCCTAATCCTGATCCTGAGGATTACGACGACCAATCTGGAAACGAACACACGATATTAGTTTACATAAACGATTCCTACGACGTAACTGGCGTAAAATCGTTTTTTGGAGATTCTCCTAGCACATCAGATATGAGTGCTGCTACTGCGGCAGGTGGAGAAGTAAGAATCCCCATAGTGGTTAAAGAAATCCCCCAGATGAGCGTTCATCTTGGAATGTTAACTCAAGAGGAATTTATCATCCTCAAGATTTGCGATGGAATGAACACGATTGAACAAGTAGCTGAAATTGCCCAAAAGCCCGTTGATGACATCGAGAGTATGATGGAGAAGCTTAGAAAAAAAGGCCTCGTGAAAGTAATTAAACGAGAAGTTTGAAAAGATGAAATATATTATTTATTTATTATCCTGCGTTCTTTAATTTTTCCTTTTCTTCCTTTGATTTTTTTTTCTCAAGCTTTAACTTAATTTTCTCCTTCTCTAGTTTTGCCTTCTCCAAGGACAATGCTGCTTTTTCTTCTTCTATAAACGCAATTTCCATTTCAAGCTTAGCATCTACTCCTTTAAGATTATCAAATTTTAATCTATTATCTTCCATGAGCGTCCTAGATTCTTTTAACCGCTTTTTTTCTTTCTTCAGCTCGACTTTTTTCTTCTGTATTCTTTCTCTTTCTCCTAAAAGTAGAATTTTTAATTTTT
>JAEORV010000149.1 GCA_016840695.1 Promethearchaeota archaeon | reverse complement strand
TATTCGTGATAAACCCTTATGATACTATAACAGTCATTGAGGGTATCGAATTATCGCTTTTACTCATTAATCTCTTGGAGTTCATACAAATTTTCGGGGAATTTTTCGCTTGGTACATGCCTGATAGATTAAAACAATATTTCAATCGAAATTATATCGTTGAAGAAACAGAGGAGTTGTCTGAAGAAGAGATAATAAAGCAATTACGAGGAGAATAATCGTGGATATTATTAACCTATTTGGTGACATTTTAGCGAAAGAAATTGACAAACCCGGGATCGCTTGCCGTGGAATTATTCGATTAGCAATAAAATTGGATTTTCCCGGTAAAAATGTTGAAAACTTGTCATATGAAGACCTATCGCATGTCTTCAAAAATGGTCTCAAGAAGAAATTAGAAGTTATAGGAGAATTAAATGTTAACGCTATATCTAAAAAAATGATAATGGAATTAACCAAAAAGCAGTCCATTCTTACTTTTACTCATTAGTGGAACAAAATAAAAAGAAAAGAAAAAAATAAATCGTCGAAACTTGACCTACATTTATAGATCCAAGTCTCTTAAACTCGCAAGAAAAAACTATTATTTTTTTGCCTTACGCCTTCTCTGCGCTTCCGTTAGAGGAACGAACTTCTCTGCCTTATCTGGTGGACAGCCGTAATCGTGGCGTATCTGACAAAAATCCTTGCTTTTACTTCCGGGGCATGGTGCGCACTTGACAGCTCTTAACATGCTGATAACCTCGTCAACTTCAGGACCAAATTCTTCGTCCTCGTCTTCGTCAGCAAGCATGTCATCTTCGATCTGGCTTAAGTCATAATCCAAATCGTCGTCAAGATTGTCTTTCACTTCGTCAAGGTCCAAAATTTCATCGCCATCTTCGTCAACCTTCCCTTTAGGGATTTCGTCTTCTTCGGGTAGAGGAGGCGCAGCTTTTTTCTTCGCCATAGAATCAACTTTCTTAATACTTATTAAAAAATTAATTTTTAATTATTTAGTAGTGAAATATTGTATTTAATTTCAATTTTTCTATTAATAAAATAATAAGGGAATATTTGAATAATAACTATAGTATGAAAAATAAATCATGTATCTTCTAATTCAATTACTTTGCTTAAGGCATCTCTAGCTATTTTTTGCTTTTCTTCATCTAAAGAGCACTTAGTAACTTTCCAAAATCTATACTCGTGGTTCAAGTATGCGGGACACTTTTTTCTCGTCTCTTGGGGGCACTCGGTAATCTGCCAGCACTGAAACTTTGTTTCGTAGAATTTATAAAACTTTTTTGGCAAATTTTTCCAGTTAAATCCAATTTTTCTTAGCAAGTCATCTAAGTTCTGGGAATTATATGTATTCCAGAAGAGAATATTTTTAGATTTGTTCTCGTCCTTATTAAGATAATCAAATAAGCCTGCGACGGTTTTCCCAGTATAAGTGGTTTCTAACTTGAATCCCTTCTTTTTACCTTCTAATTCCATAATTGTATCCACGGCATTCTGGCCTCTTATGGTTTTAACTCCATATTCAGAGCCCAAGTAGTCCGTGTAGATCTCAAAGTCATCTTCCTCCACTTTTACTTTTGGAATTGCCTCATCCATGTCTTGTAAGTATTCAAGCGTCACATTGCAGTTGGTAGTTATTGATTTAGGATTCACGAACATTGGATCGCTAACTGCTACAATCTTGAAGTCAATATCTAATCCTAAAAGCTTGCAACCTGCAATAAGTCCTGCTGCTGTTCCAGTAGAACCCCCGGCAACGAAAATCACGTCAGGTTTGGGAAGCTTTCCGCCATCAATTTGACTTTTTAATTCAAAAAACGCATTAATGAAACCTACTGTTCCTAGTGGAGACCCTCTACCAAGAAGAAGCGAGCCTCCGGGTAGCATCATGAAGTGTTTGGGATGAAATAACCTGAAAATTCCTCCTTTTAACGCAATACTTCCATATCCTTTTGAGTAATGCAATCTCGCTCCAAAATGGTCAAAGAGAAGCAGAGAGCGTTGTACGTGCCACGTGAGGGGTTGGTCAGCGAGGAATAAATCGCATTTTAATCCTAATTCTTTAGTCACGATCGCAGCCGCCAAACCATGATTAGTTCCAACCCCGCCAAATGTTTGAATTCCTTTTTTCTTTTTCTTGAGCGCTTCTCCAATGAGAAATTCGAACTTCCGCAGTTTATTTCCCCCGTAAATTTCGTGATCGATGTCATCCCTCTTGATATACACACTTCCATCGCTCGCCATGTTAAAGTGCTTTTCTAACTCCGTCAATTTATCTACTGGTGTAGGGATATTCGTTAACAACGAGATCCAAGGCACTTTTTCCTTGAGTGCGGGAAAGGATTTAAATAGTATAGGTTCTTTAGCATCCATACCTATTAAAACATGATTTTAAATAAAAACTTATAGGCTTCGATATTGTAATTTTCATGCGATGCCTATTAATGATTCAATTAATCTCGTGATTCCAATATCAAAAAAGTTACTGAAACTGTGTAAATAGTAGTTTATCACGTTTCTTACTTCCACTTCTTCGTTATTTGAAGTATCATAATCGATATCCTTTAAGGTGTCTTTAAGTCTATCTAAATTTGTTTTAAAATCTGAAATTGAGTTTAAATTAACGTTATTGTAGTTAACAATGATATCCCCGAGAAAATTAGTGATTTGAAGTAATAATTCTGAATATTTTATTATAATTTCATTGGATATCGATTGAAAAACTAAAGCTTCATTGATAAAATCTCGAATATATAATAGGACAACACGATCACCTAAGAATCGAATGATTGGAGTATTCTTTAAGCCTTTTGAGGGAAAATCTGATAAACCAGTAATTAAAATTCTTCTTCCGAGATGATATTTTTTTTCGAGTTCTGCTAGTAGAAAGTCATTCTTCTTCTTTGTGCCTTCTATTGCGTTTTTAATAATAGTTGTGAAAACATTGGAGAGATCCATTAATATTTCTGGAAGCGTTGTTTTTGAGGGATCGACTAAAAAGCGAATGTAAATTTCTTGGCGATCATTGAGGTGTTTATAATCCAAACCAATAAGTTCACTCCCGAGTTCGATCAATTTTTCATTCAGAGAATCTTCAGTATTTTCGTTATATTTTATATAAATTTCATCCACGTTTAATTTGAATGCGGAGATGATAGCTCTCTTTATCAGTTGAATGGGCCATTCTTCATCTATGTAAAAACGTATGGGTTCGGTTGTATCCCCAACCCTGATAAGTAAAGTTTTTTCATCAATGGGATATAGTTTGACTTCAGATTTCTCATCTAAATTGGCTAAGTTTGTCCATTCTTGAGGAAATGTCATTGCTTTTGAATTTCCTAAACTAATTATGCTTCGAACATACTTATCTTTAAGATCTTCCATTCAATATCATCTATAATGAGTGGTTATTTTTTTAAAAAAAGTTATATTTATTATATGATATAATGTTGAGTTATATTTCAATGTTGTAGTTTATAATAACAACGTGCAATTTTTTCTATTTCACTTTCAAACTCTTCAAATTGAATTAATCTGAATTTTGGTAAGTCAAATCGGGATTTAAGAAACTTAAAATCTATATTAGAAAACATTTCTTCTGAGAATAACATTTTTTTTAAAAAGTTTAACTCTTGTGTTGATATTTCAGGAATTTCTTGTAAGTATAAAACATTAACTAGCGAATCAGTTAATTCATAAAAGAAACTCAAGTAAGTATCAATTTTTTTGAATGGAAGGATATCCAAGAGAGATGAGATTGGTTGCTCGGTTAAATCATATTTAATCTGCTCTAGAAACTGTATAATCTTGCCTAGGCGCGAAAGAGAGTGAGGAAAATTTTTTGGCATTGGTAATCGCTTGATGAAACTTCCGTTATATCTTAAATAGCCACCGGACATGTGGAGCGTGCTAAATAAGGTGTTAAATACATCGTTCATCAATCTTGAATTTAGAATGGTTAGCAAGCAAAATAATCTATCAGTATCAAATGACGGAATGCTTAAAAAATATAGCCCTGTAATATTGGTAAAAATTCCCGGATCGTAAACCCAGGTTAATTCTTTCGCGATTTCTCGAAAAATTAACTTCTCTTCGCTAAGGATATTCCAGACTTCCCTAAATTTAGGATGATGTTTAAAATAAGAGATTTCAATATCATTTTTAGCGATTGTTATCCTTTTATCAAACTTAATGTGATACTTCCCCACGTTTCCCGTTCCTATTAATAATAAATCTTTATCAGAGTTCTTTTTCCGGTCAATATTTTCAAAATGTTTAGCCCAATTTAAGAATCCAAAAGGTCTATATACAACCCGCAAGTTCTTGAATGCATCAATCATGGGTTCATAATTTGAATATAAATAATTTATTAAGTTAAAATCACCAGAGAGGGGAATTACATTGGCAGGTAGCTTTTTTATAAGCGTTTGTGGCAACATATATAATTCTTTTGGACTGGAGTTAAACATTTTATCTAAGTTATTAAATTTCTTCATGGAGATTTGATTTTCCTCTCGTGAAGAGTCTTTTTTCAGGGTCATAATGATTGGATAAGCAGCGGCATTGGTAAAAACGGGTAAAGAAGAAATATTAATTATCTCCATGAGAGTAGTGTTATTTATTAATAAGTCCCTTATTCGCATTCCATAATCCGCAGCTAAAAACTTATTTGGTAACAAAAAAGAGAGCAATCCTCCATTTCTCAAAAGAGTTAAAGCCTTTTCAATGAATAAGATTGAAAGGTCAAATAACTTATAAGCAGCATGGAAAGTTTCCTTCAATTTTTCTTTCAAGTGAAGATCTGTGATTTTTTTATTTTCAACATGAGGAGGATTTCCAATTATAATATCAAAATATTGTTCCTCATTAAATGCTAATAAAAACTCAGATTGATATATGTTCAGGTTAATATCATGCTTTTTTATATAGTTATCTAAGAGATCACTGTTATAATCCTCAATATCAAATAAGTCATTATCATCTGCCTCTGAATTACTTGATAATACCCAAGAGATTAATCTTAACTTGGTTATCAAGAATGCATCTCTTTCTAATTCAACACCATATATGTTATTGAGAAGGATTTTTTTCTTTAGTTCGTATTCTCCTTCATCGAGTTCGCATGATTTGTAAATATTGAGTATATAATTTGCAATTGGAAGTAAAAATCTTCCAGAACCACATGATGGATCGAGAATTTTAATCTTATCAAGGTTTTCAAGTAATTTCTTTTTTGTTTCAAGATTTTCATTGGAGCTGATATTGAGCATGTTATCTTTGAAATACCTTTCAAAAATGTTATCTACCATGCATTCAACAATTTTATTTGGAGTATATACTACTCCAGTTTGCTGCTCGATAGCCTTTATATTTTCAAAGTTCTCTATGATCTTATCAAAA
>JAEORV010000148.1 GCA_016840695.1 Promethearchaeota archaeon | reverse complement strand
AAGGAAAGAGAAGAGATTCTTTTAAAGGTTCGTAGTGGAGATTTACCAAAGGGAATTCTAAAGAAATGGCCTTTATATATTGTCATACCTTTGTAAAAAAAAAAACAATAAAAACTGACAATCCCCAAACCATTTATTTCTTGTTTCAATATATTGACAAAAGATCATATTTTAATTCTTGAAATTAATATTAAATAGAAAGGCACTTATCATATTTTTTTTCATTTTTTTTTTATAATGTTTGCTTTTAATTCATTATAATCTAATGAATTATAATATCAATTTTTATTAAGCAAGATGTCCCTCATCATATTATGACACTTGAAAGGAAAAATGCTCCTAAGACTTTTATTCCCATTTTTATGATATGGATTTTCCTATGCAATCTTGTGGCGATAATATTAGCAATTATATGGTATATTCAATTTCCCCAGAGTTTTACCTTTGATGCGCTTATCTCAATGATTATCATCATTGCGATAAATATTTTAAGCATTATTCTATTAAATCCATTATTCGGCATGGATCCTATAACTCCATTTCTAAGGAGTGCGCTCATCTGGTATATTGTGATCTCGATAATTTATATCATTTTGGGTGCTTATATTGCACTAATACCTGGGACCGTACAATTGTTAGCAGACCTTTGGTTTCATTGGAAGCGGAATAAACTCATAGGAAAAATTTAGGCATGATAAATGGAATAAAAAATATTTTATCCCTAAATTAGAGATATCAAATGAGCTTGTTTCATAAATATATGGTTCAAGGGCTAAATTTTTATTAGATAATAATTTATGCTTCTTACTATGAGCCTTGATAAAATATTGTTTAAGACCTTGAAAGGGTATAGGATTATTAAAGTACTTAACTTTTGGAGTTGATTTATAAATAGGACATTGGCTGTCCACAACACTCCGGTACGTGTTGATGATGACATTCGTCAGTGCAGCAGCATAATAAATCTCCTTTCAATATCATTGACTCTTGACAGCATTCAGGAACTTCTTTCTCTTGACCACAAATCGAACATTTTAGTTTTCCCATCTCATGTATCACCACCATTTTTTCATTCTTATTCATTATGATAAACTGAATTAAACAACTAAAGTTTACGCATTATATAATATAATAAAATTAAAGCAATGGTTTTACTGAAAAAAGTAAAAAATTCTAAAATCTTGAGTTTTATTATATTCGTGTGAATCTTATTCCAAACCACACGAGGGGATCATTCCCATTGCGAATCGAGGAGTTCTAATATTCTTCTTCTATCATTTGTAGCAGGCTTACAGGTTTTGTTAATACAGATATAAGCAGTAGCTTTTTGGTCTACGGGTTCAAAATATTCAGCAAACTTAGCGTAATCATCTATATCAGGAGGTTTCTGTTCCGTACGACGGAGTAAAAAAGCTTTGTTAGGAATGAACTCACTGTGGATTAAATTAATCAATTCTTTGGTATCATTAGCGTTTCCATCTCCAGCAATAACAAGTGAGTATGTAGGACCAATAGTAAAATCAGCAGCTACTAAAAATTGAGTATATGCTATTGGTGTATCTCTTATCTTGTCTGCAAAAACTCTTATTAAAATATCAGCTTTTTCTTCTAATTCGGTATTACCCGTGATATAACTCAATCGGAGTAAATTTAGAAGGGCAACAGAGTTTCCTGAGGGAATTGCACCGTCGTAAATTTCCTTTTGCCTCGTTATGAGTTCCTCGCTATCATCTGCCGCTAGATAAAAACCCCCTATATAATCGTCCCAAAAATGTTCAAGTAAGACATCGTTTAATTCCAGAGCATTTTTAATATATCGAACATCAAAGGTCGCTTCAAATAATTCAATTAAACCCCACGTGAGAAATGCATAATCTGTTAAATACGCTTCAATATCTGCATTTCCTTCCCTAAATCGATGTAATAATCGTCCCTCCTTTTTACGGAGGGAGTTCAGGATGAAATCACTTGCCTTTATTGCCGAGTCTAAATATTTTTTCTCTTGAAATACTTGAGAACCTTTAGCTAATGCAGCTATCATCAATCCATTCCAATCAGTCAATATCTTATCGTCCTTGTGAGGATGGACTCTTTTCTCACGGATATGAAACAGTTTTTCTCTTATTTCTTCGAGTTTGGATTTCATTTCTTTAACGGAAAAGTTTAACCTTTCCGATATTTTTTGTATTGAATTTGTCAAGTGTAAAATGTTGTATCCCGTATTGATATTAGTAGCTTCTTCCACAAAATTACCAGCGTCTTGTATATTAAATGCATAAATTGCAATTTCAGCCAAATCTTTACCAAGAATTTCCTCAATTTCTCGCTTCGACCACACGTAAAACTTACCCTCTTCTCCCTCGCTGTCGGCATCCTCAGCAGAATAAAAACCTCCTTCTGGAGAAGTCATGTCTCGCAGGACATATGTGAAGATTTCTTCAGCAAACTCACGATATTCTTCCTTACTAGTCGCTTGATAAGTTTCTATCGCAGCAATCGCCACTAAGGCTTGATCGTAAAGCATTTTCTCAAAGTGTGGAACGAGCCACATTGAATCCGTTGAATAACGGTGAATTCCAAATCCAATATGGTCATAAATTCCCCCGCGCCTCATTGCTATGAGGGTTTTTTCAACCATTTCTAAAACCTCGCCATCTCCCGTTCGTTTCCAATATCTTAAAAGAAAAAATAAATTATGAGGCGTTGGAAATTTAGGACGGGCTCCAAAACCTCCGTTTTTGGAGTCAAATCTCTTCTTTAACTGGTCAAAAGCATTCCTTAGGACCTTTTGATTTAATTTATCTCCAGGAGACTCTGCAGTCATATTTTGCAAAGCTAATGTAACTTGATCTGCAGATCTGAGAAGCTCGCCTTTTTGAGTGCTCCATAGGTCCCTAACTCTATTAATTAGTTCAACAATACCAATTCGTCCAAACCGATTCTCCTTAGGGAAATATGTCCCTGCGAAAAATGGTTTCTTATCAGGAGTCATAAATATTGTCAACGGCCATCCTCCCTGTCCAGTCATCATCTGACACGCGCTCATGTAGATACTATCAATATCTGGACGTTCTTCTCGATCTACTTTAATTGAAACAAAAATTTCGTTCAATAACTTAGCAACTTCAGGATCTTCGAAAGATTCGTGAGCCATAACATGACACCAATGACAAGTGGAATATCCTATTGATAGAAATACGGGTTTATCTTCTTCTTTAGCCTTTTGAAACGCTTCATCACCCCAGGGATACCAATTCACGGGATTTTCAGCGTGTTGAAGCAAGTATGGGCTTTTTTCATTTTGAAGCAAATTCATAGTTTTTTCCATAATTCATTTTCTTACTATTGATTCAATAAAAGATAAGATTGGGCACATTTCAATCTGTCTCTTTAGTTCTATTAATTCTCGTCTAAGGATCATTAATGAATGAATGAACTACCCGAAAAATTCTAATAAAATATAAAACTAAATAATCTGTTTTTATTATTTATACTGAACTTTTTAAACTTGAAAAAGAAAGCTCCAAAGTGCCAGCGTATCCGAGTAGTTAAGGAGACGGCCTGCAGAGCCGCTGCCATTAGGCATCATGGGTGCAAATCCCATCGCTGGCTTTTTTTTACCTATAGATTTAAATTAATTTGCGTACGATGTAATAATCTTTAAATTCTTCGTGTATTGTAAAACCTTCTGACTCAAACAAAGAGAGGGGGCCATGATAATGCAGCGCATCAGATAAATCACCCTTTCTAGGATACGCTTCAAGACAATCGTAATCTTTTGTTTTAAAATCAGAGCATGCCGTTTGTAATAATTGTCGTGCTAATCCTTGCCTTCTATGACCTGGTGCAATGATGAAACATACAATAGAAGCTATTTTCCCTCCAGAAGCTTTAATAATTTTCTTACCAAGCATTGATTGGGAAAAGTTTTCTTTCTCATTAGCGTTGCACCATCCAATTGGTGTCTGATCTTTATATGCAAGATAACCATGCATTTTTTTTTTAAGGATTAATTGTTTTGAAGCATTTCTATTTTGTTCTGCTGTTGTATTTTCAAATTGTTTACCAGTTCCATTAAAATGATAAAAATGGCAGTAGCACTTTGCCCAATCAGGATTGTCGGTAAAGGCTAGATTATCGAAGAAATACAAAAAATCATCTACCAATTCTGGTTTAAGAGCCTTGATTGTTATACTCATTATTTATACACAAGTATCATGTTATCTTATTCTAATTAATTTAGAATATATCTTCCTTATTATAAAAATTCAATATCAGATATTTATATTACATTTCATTTTCTTTTCATAACACGCATTTTCGACCATAATTATCATGAAAATATATAACAGCTTAACATTCCAGAAAGAAGATTTCAAAACAATTACTCCTAACGAAGTCCTAATGTATGTGTGTGGACCCACGGTATACGATAGTCCTCATTTAGGACACGCTAAATCGGCAGTGGCGTTTGATCTCGTCCGGCGTTATTTAGAGTATAAAGGATACGATGTTAAGCTAGTCAAAAACTACACTGATATAGATGATAAAATCATTAAAAGAGCAAAAGAGAAAGAAATGGATTTTAACGCCTTAAGTGAGCTATATATAGATGAATACGAAGATATAATGAACCTCCTCAATATTAAAAAGGATTATAAGAATCCACGCGCTACTGAAGTCATCAATTTTATGATTGAATTCATTCAGAAACTCATTGAAAAAGGAAATGCGTACGAAATGAATGGCTCTGTTTATTATTCCGTGAAATCTTTTTCAGGATATCCTACTATTTTCCAAAACATTAAAGAACCCAGCGAAGAGGAAGAGGAGGAAGATCTCGAAGATCAAGATACTACTTACGGAGAAGATAAAAAGGACCGAAAGGATTTTGCGTTATGGAAGAAATGGAAGGAAGGAGAACCTTATTGGGATAGTCCTTGGGGCAAGGGAAGACCAGGATGGCACATTGAATGCTCTGCAATGTCGATTAATTATTTGGGAGTAACTATTGATATCCACGCAGGGGGACAAGATCTAAAATTCCCACATCATAGAAACGAAATTTCTCAATCGGAAGCATATACCGGCAAGAAATTTGCGAATTTTTTCATGCATAATGGATTTGTAAACGTGGATAACGAAAAGATGTCAAAGAGCCTTGGAAATTTCTTCCTAGTAAGCGAAGTGGCTAAAGAATACGAACCAATGGTCATTCGGTTTTTTCTCATATCAAGCCATTACCGAAAATCGATTAATTACTCGTTGGAGAATATGAATCAGGCGAAAAAGAATTATAATAAAATCATAAACACAGCTAAAAAAATCAACGATGCTCCTATTGTAGATGCGGGTTCAGAGGAACTAAATGATTTGATTTCGAAAATAGATAAAGCAACATCTAACATT
>JAEORV010000147.1 GCA_016840695.1 Promethearchaeota archaeon | reverse complement strand
GATAGAAAGTGGTAGGTACTGTGCTAAATGCCTTCAAAACTTGATTAAAGAATCGGTATATAATCAATAGTACTTCTTGCAATTATTTCCATCAACTTTTTATAATAATGATGCAATTTTATTTTTATCGTGCTTAATTTTATTCATTTAAGAACAGTAAGATGATATTCAAAAAATGATTATTTCAATTTCTGGACTTCACGGAACGGGAAAAAGTACAATTGCCAAAAAAATAGCGGAAGCTCTAAGTTATGACTATTATTCGACAGGTAATGCCTTTCGAGAAAAAGCGAAAGAAATGAACCTGACTTTAGAGGAATTTACTCGACATGTTGAAAAGCATCCTGAAATTGATAATGAACTCGACGAAAAAATTGTCAAGGTAGCAAAGAAAGGTGATATAGTTGTTGATAGCCAACTAAGTGGTTTTCTCCTTAAATCGATCGCTGATCTTAGAATTATTCTAACCTGTCCATTGGAAACTAGAGTTAAGAGAATGGTAGAAAGAGATGGAACACCTTACGATGAAAAAATGGAGGAGACCCTAATGAGAGAGAAATCTGAAGCAGAAAGATTCAAAGAATTATACAATATAGATTTAAATGATGTTAACCAAATTAAAGAAGCTTATGATGTCGTAATTGCCACCGAGGGTTTATCTATTGAACAAGTCTTTAACAATGCTATGCATGTCATCAACAACAAAAATCCTTTAGCGTCTTGAAATGAGAAAAATCGAAAAAATTTTATTCTTAAATGCATTTTAATTCTTACTATCAATCACATGTCTATGCTGGAGTTTTAAAAAACCAGTAAAGATAGATTTTTAAAATAATTTGGTGACGAATTATATGAGCGTTTATGATATTGGAAGAGTTTGTGTAAAAACAATGGGACGCGAAGCAGGTAATCACTGCGTTGTTGTAGATATTGTAGATAAAAATTATATTATCATCGATGGATTAAAAATTCGAAGAAGAAGAGTTAACTACAAGCATATTGAACCCCTTAAAGAAGTAATTGAAATAAAAAAGGGAGCCAACCACGCAGACGTCGAAGCGGCAATAAAGAAAGCAAAATTGACGAAAAAGATGAACGAACCTGTCTCGATCCCGACAAAATGAATTTCTTGCAACGGTTGCCTAGCCTGGTACGGCGCGGGCTTGGAGAAGAATAAAATCTTTACCAAAAAGCCCGTGTGCTTCGCACTCGGGGGTTCGAAATCCTCCCTGTATGCCGAAGGAGGACGAATATCCCTCCCGTTGCGCTTTTTTTTTCTATTTTTTAAGGGTTAAAGCCATGCTAGTATTGAGTATATTGAAGAAAGGAAAAATTATTAATTTGAAGGAATATTTCCTCTCAAGATTAACAATAAAAATAAGGTTTAATGTGATGAAATCTACTCAAAAAATCGGAAATTCTTTTCAACTTAAAGTTTTGAGTGGTCTTTCTCCTTTAGGTTTATTGTTATACTTACTAGGTCTTCTTTTATTATTATTATGAGAAGCCTCTTATCATTCTATAAGAATTGATTGCTTTGTTCTTGTGAATGAGGGAGGTGTTTTAAACTGAAGAGATTATAGTAGGTTACAGAAAAAAACGGAAGTATGAAGGAAAAATGACGGAAAAAAAAGATATATTTGTATCGGAAATGATGGAAAAGATAAGAGATTCGCTGATTCTACCTGAAAACGCATATTTCTTCGATACTACGCTTAGGGATGGAGAGCAGACGCCAGGGATCAGCTTCACTCACGAAGAAAAACTCTCTATAGCTCAGGCAATAAACGAAGCCGGAATAGATATAATTGAAGCAGGATTTCCCGCAGTTTCTCAAGGTGATTTTGAAGCTTGTCGCGATATTTCTAAAATGGAGTTGGATCTAGAAGTTATTGGCTTAGCCCGAATGAATAAAGACGATATTGACAGAGTAATTGAAGCAGACATGAATAGCATTCATGTTTTCATCGCTACTTCGGATCTCCACTTGAAAGCAAAACTTCAAATGACGAGAGAAGAAGTTCTAGAT
The DNA here is from genome assembly GCA_016840695.1 of Promethearchaeota archaeon. GTDB lineage: Archaea > Asgardarchaeota > Lokiarchaeia > Sigyniarchaeales > SOKP01 > FT1-020. Next base: position 3,382 of record JAEORV010000147.1, on the reverse strand, counting down.
CAAATCTGCAAAATGGTTACCTATGCAAAAGATCACTACTCAACAATATTATTTTCTGCAGAAGATGCAACTCGATCCGATTTGGATTACTTGATTAAAGCAAATCAAACAGCAGTAGAATGCGGCGCTACTCGCGTGAATATTCCCGACACGGTAGGAACTATCACGCCGATGGCATTTGGGCATATTATCAGGAAGAATTACGAGGCTCTACCTAAAAACGTCCGAATTGCTGTTCACTGTCACAACGATTTTGGATTAGCAGTCGCAAATACGATTGCAGGTTTTGAAAATGGTGCTTCTGAAGCCCAGACAACAATAATGGGTCTTGGCGAAAGAGCTGGGAATGCTTCTTTTGAAGAAACGGCAATGTCTCTTTATGCGTTATATCAAATACCAATGAAAGTAAACACGCGCAAGATCTTCCCAACAGCCAAGCTAGTAGAGAGCTATTGTGGAGGGAAGATTAAAATTGGGCGACTCCAACCATTAATAGGCCAAAACGCATTCTCTCACGAGTCTGGGATTCATGCCCATGCCATGATAAAAAACGCCAGGGCTTATGAACCAATTACTCCCGAATTAATCGGCATTAAGCGTTCTGACGACGTAGCTGAAATAGTTCAACAATCAATCAAACTTGGAAAACACACCGGGGGACACGCTCTGAAAGCAAAATTGGAAGACATGGGAATTCACGCTTCAAATATGCAATTTAAGAAAATAATGTCTCATGTAAAAAGTTTTGGCGATAAAGGCCACGAAGTAACTGAAGAAGATTTCCTCGCAATCGTAAAGGACGTAATGGGAGAACTTCCCGAAGAAGAAAAATACGTTATTCTTGACGAATTGACCGTCTTGACGGGATCAGTCATCCCCACGTCCACGGTCCGGTTAAAAATCCGAAATAACGGCGATCATATCGTAAGAGTCGCATCATCTGTAGGCGTTGGCCCGGTTGACGCTTCCGTCAAGGCGATAGTCAAGTGCTTCGAACCAATGAGCAAGATTAAACTTCTTGAGTATAATATTGATGCAGTCACGGGAGGAACTGACGCCTTAGGACATGTAACCATTGAAATGATGGATCTTGAAACAAATCGCATCATAAAAACAAGTGCCACTCACGAAGATGTGGTAATGAGTTCCGTCTTATCAGTTTTAAAGGGACTCAATCGAATCATGAAATATAAAAACAATAAATAATATTTTTATTTCCTTTTTTTATGTATAAGAATGTAGTTTAGGCTTTAATATAAGAATGAAATATCATGTTTTTAAATATCTGGAAACTCTAACGCCTTAGATTTTTGTCCAGACATCATTTGACTAAAACCTCCCCCTGTTGTCTGGGTTGTAGTTTTGAGAAGGCGAGGTATGATTGAATTTAAACCAAGTGAGCATAGCATGTACCACGCAGTAAACGAGATCCATGGTGCACTTCCAGTGGCCACTATTGTTGGCCCAATAAATGGTATCAATTCCGGATTCATGGGACTACACGCAACTGGGAGAGTACCAAACATCGGACTTATGATAGAAAAGATAACAATCATGGGAATAAAGGTAACACACATTGGTTTCATCCTTTGCATGGAAATCGATTGTTGCGATTTTTTTAGAACAACATCCTTTCGTTCCCACCGCTTGCGTTGCTTTATGTATCTATTAACATCGATTTCAGCTAACTTGATGATTTTTTCCTTTTCTTCCTCATGGGCTCTTATTTGCTTTTGTTTTCGCTCAACTTCTTCAGTATCTACTAACCATTTAGTTAAAAGCTGACTGATGAGCGTGGTCGTTAAACCCATTAATATCACGAAGATCATCGAACCTGGAGGAGTCGTGATAAGCTGTACAAATGTTACTTGAAATGTAATAAATAGCATCAATATAGTTCATGGTGAAAGTTATTTAAAATTTTATGAAGAAAGAAAAGAGAATCGATTTTTACATTTCAAATTAATAGAATATAAAAAGGATCATCCAATTAGTCCAATCCAAGCATTCCACGCATTGATGGATATTGCATCGCTGCTACCTCTTTCGAAATCGTCTCGGCGTACTGATGGGTTATTCCTATTGCGATCAAAAGTCCTGTACCTGAAGTCAATGCACCGAATGAGTCAGCACCGAAGCTCAATAGCGCTATTATTATCCCGTTAAGCACGACGAGCGTTGGAATATATCTCTTCAGAATTTTTTCGATGATCTTCTCAGAGCGCCGGAATCCTGGTACTTGCATTCCCGAATCTAATATTTGCCTGGCAATATCTTTGGGGGCAATACCGGACACGCTTACCCACACCCGGCCGAGCCCTACGCAAAATAATATGTTTATAAATAAATATAGAAAAGCATGAAGGGGATCACCTAAGACATTTGCGAGTCCTAAGGGCGGCGTGATTAAATATAGCAAACCACTCACGGGTATTAATTGTCCAGTTGCTCCTGCATCAGGGGGTACTTCAAAAACTCCAATTAAATTAAGCCAAAAATCAAAACCGCGGCCTCGCAACCCTGAACCAGGACCCGCAATTAATTGTCCTATGAATAAAAAGTTTGCGTTCAATGCCTGTACTAGTATGATCGGAATCGTCGAGACATAAAGGAGTTTCATAGGATATTTGCCCTTAAAACCACGATACCCCGCGTATTGCAAGGGTATTTCGACTTTTGTCGATTCAAACCATACCACGATCACGAATATGATTATTGTAGTAATGAGACCTACCATCGACCCTTTTTGGGCTCCTCTGACGAAAACATCGGGAAGATTAGTACTAGGATTATTGTCAAATAAAACTGTAAAAAATGCTATTACCGCCCCTTGTGGTAAGCCATCCGAAACAGTAATGAAGCTAAAACAATTCCAAAATATTTGACCTGCAACTCCAGTTGCTATGAATAAAGAGACGCCGCTTCCAAGCCCCCACCCTTTCTGGAGAACTTCGTCTAATAATATGATGACTAAACCGGAGAATAATAATTGCAAAAATATTAAAAATGCACCTACTATTCCAATACTTGCTAAATCTCCAAACTGTCCGCCAACAATGTACATTATTCCTTGAAAGATCGTCATGAATAGTCCCATTACTTTTTGCGAACCGCTAAACATTGATCTATCGTAAGGATCGCTCATGTCTACATTAATAAGCTTGGAACCTAAGAGTAATTGCATTATTAATCCAGCAGTAACGATTGGACCAATTCCAAGCTCGGTTAGTGTCCCTCTTTGACTTGCAAGAATAACTCGAAGCCAATACATTGAGTCGGTTGTTTCATTCAATACAATTCCATATAAGGGAATGTTTGACATGATTACATAAAGAACTAACACTATCGCTGTTGCTATGAATTTTTGCTTGAACGTTACCTC
>JAEORV010000146.1 GCA_016840695.1 Promethearchaeota archaeon | reverse complement strand
TGTAATATTTCATAAAGAGTGAAAAGTTCTCGTTGAGATCGTGTACTCCCGCAACTAGTAATCTATCCCCTTGAAAATTTGTTTGGAAACTCTTAAACCAATTTTGATTCTTATCAGAAAAGACATAGGTATCAAGGCTTCTTAAAAATGATTTTATATTATTGCTAGAGTAATAAAATCCTTTTTTGGCTAATTGAACGCATACATCAGCGAGCTTTTCCAAACCTTCATCGTCTAAAAGTCCGAGAATAGTAGAATATTCTGCCTTACTTATTATGACGATTGGAACATTTTGCTTTTCATGTTCAAGTTTAAACAGCATGTAATAACTTAACGCCTCTCGAATGAGTTTACTTACTCTTATGTTTTTCTCATTGGAATATTCAAGGATATCATTCATTAATTTATCGCTTACTCGAGTACCGATAACTTTTTCTTTTTTTTCCATATCATTTCATCAATTTTTAGAAATACTAAGTATCATTTTTTACTATAATTTAGTAATGTTAACATTCTTTTAAATATTTAAATATAAGTTAACATTAATCAATAATATCAAAAAAAAATTTTCCTATTTAGAATTATCAAGTGATATATAATGAGTAAAGAAAAAATTGTTGTTATTGGAGCGGGTTCATTTCAGTTTGGACTTGGCTCTGTAGGTAGCATTTTAAATAGTGAGGTTTTAAAAGGTTCAACGATATGCCTTCACGATATAAACGAAAAAACTTTAGACTTAGTAAAACAATCATGTGAATCCGCAGTTGAGAAAAGAAAGTTGGATTTTACAATTGAGTCCTCATTAGATCGAAAGGAAGCATTAAAGAATGCTACATACATTATTTCCGCAATAGAGGTAACTCCACGATTCAAACTTTTGAGATGGGATTTTGAGTTTCCTATGATGTGGGGAAGCACGCAAATCACGGGAGAGAACGGTGGACCTGGAGGACTTTTTCATTCATTAAGGGTGATTCCTCCTATCTTAGATATATGCGAAGATGTTCAAAAGATTTCTCCTAACGCACTTTTTATAAACTATTCCAATCCGATGAGTCGAATCTGTCTTGCCATAAAACGGAAATTTCCAAATCAAAAATTTGTAGGATTATGTCACGAATTACCCCATCTTACAAATTTAGTTCTCAAGAGAATCTTGGATACACCAATTTCAAATATTGAAGTAAAAGCAGGAGGGCTGAATCATTTTGGAGTCGTGCTAGAGGCAAAATATCGGGATACGGGAAAAGATGCATATCCAGTTATTCGAGAAAGAGGTCCTAAGGTTCTTGAGAATTTATCTGGGACTACAGATTTGTCTCTCATTAAATTTATTTTAGAAACTTACGATTATTATGCTTATACAACAGATAACCATTACGGAGAATACCTTTCATGGGCATGGGATGTTGCTGACTTGCCTCATGGGCGTGAATTTTGGGAACAATACGAAACTATGTCTGATAAAGCTTACAATAGAATTCAAAGGAAGATTGAAAGCGGTAAAGGAGATACGCTCGTGAAGGACGACGGTGAAAGAGCTGTTCCGATCATTGAAGGTATAATAACTGACGATAATCACGAAGAACCCTCTGTAAACCTTCCAAATGAGGGGATTATCACGAATCTCCCGGAAGACCTAGTAGTGGAATGTCCAGCAATCGTCAATAAAAACGGACTCAAGGGAGTACCGCTTGGAGAATATCCAAAAGGACTTGCTGCGTTACTGCGAACTCAAGCTTCTGTTCAAGATCTCGTGGTTGAAGCAATTCTTACAAGATCTAAAAAAGTTGCATTACAGGCCCTTCTTGCCGATCCTGTAATAAACAGCACTTCGCAAGCCAAAAAGATTTTAGAATCCATGCTAAAACTTGAAAAGAAATATATACAAATCGAGCTAGTTTAATATAAAGATATAAGTGAATAAAAATGAGTAAAGAAAAAATTGTGATAATTGGAGCGGGATCCCTTCAATTTGGATTAGGTTCAGTCGGGAGTGTAATAAATAGTGAAGTTTTAACAGGATCTACCGTATGTCTTCACGATATAAACGAAAAAAATTTGAATTTAGTTACTCATGCATGTCAGTCTGCTGTTGAGAAAAAGAAGTTGGATTTTTCTATTGAATCATCGGTTGATAGAAAAGAGGCCTTAAGAAACGCAACTTTTATTATCAATGCAATAGAAATCCCTCCGAGATTTAAACTCTTGAGATGGGATTTTGAATTTCCTATGATGTGGGGTAGCACGCAGATAACTGGTGAGAATGGTGGACCAGGAGGTTTTTTTCATTCATTGAGAGTAATACCTCCCATTTTAGACATTTGTGAGGATATTCAGAAGATTTGTCCAAAAGCCTTTTTTATAAATTATTCCAATCCCATGAGTCGAATTTGTCTTGCTATTAAGCGAAAATTTCCTAACCAAAAATTTGTAGGTTTATGCCATGAAATCGCTCATGCTGATATTTATCTTCCAATTATTTTAGATACAGATATTTCTAATATCAAGTATAAAGCAGGAGGTTTGAATCATTTTGGGGTTATTTTAGAGGCAAGTTATCGCGATACTGGAAAAGATGCATATCCAGAAATTCGCAAGAAAGGACTAGCAGCTTTTGATAAAATTGGAAATGATCCAAGATTATCACTAAGTAGTGATATCTCACTTATCAAGTATATCTTGGAAATATATGACTATTTACCATATACGACCGATAACCACTACGGAGAATACATGTCTTGGGCATGGGAGGTTGCCGATTTACCTCATGGACGTGAATTTTGGGAAACCTATGAATCATACCTAGCTAGCAGCTTCAAAATAACAAAAAGAACCATAGACAGAGGGAAAGGCGGTAAACTCGTAAGATCCGATGGTGAAAGAGCAGTTCCTATTATCGAAGGCATTTTAACGGATAGCAATCACGAAGAATTATCAGTCAACCTTCCAAACGATGGGATTATAACGAATCTTCCAGCAGACCTTGTAGTCGAATGCCCTGCGATTGTCAAAAAAGATGGCCTTCATGGAATACCGCTCGGAGATTATCCAAAAGGGCTTGCTGCGTTACTCCGAACTCAGGCTTCTGTTCAAGATCTTGTCGTTGAGGCAATTCTTAAAAAATCAAAAAAAATTGCGCTTCAAGCGTTTCTTGCCGATCCCGTCATAAACAGCACATCGCAAGCCAAAAATATCTTGGAATCAATGTTAAAACTTCAAAAAAAATACATTCAAATAGAGTTAGAATAAAAAAAAACAGAAAAAATAGATTTCCATTTTTTCTTTCCAATTATTATAATTAATATAATTACTCTATAGTATTTTTAAACATTCCCTAACTTGATCTTATTCGTTCTAATAGACAATGAGAAATATTAATATACTAGATTCGATCAAGATATATTATAATTAAATTTATTGATAACTCATGCTGGAAAAAAAAATAGATGATACTGAGATTAAACGATATCCAAAAAGAATTATAACTTCCTTTCAACTCGGAGGTCTGATTTCTTTAATGACAGGTCAATTATTTACCGTACAATTACAATTTTTCTATGTTGAGGTCATAGGTCTTGAAATAACTTTATTCATGATTGCAATGAATATTTTTACAGTTTTTAACATGTTTAACGACCCGATTATTGGTTATTTATGCGATAGATCTACTAAATTAACAAGTAAATGGGGAAAGCGATTTCCATTTATAGTAATGGGTGCGTTTCCCTGGGCAATTACTATATTATTTATCTTTATCCCGCCTTCTGTCAGTCAAGTCGGGCAATTGGGTGTTTTTTTCTGGGTATTAATCATGCATGCCTTGATGGACACGGCGTTTGCATTATATAACATCAACCGCGGGGGTCTTTTTCCAGATAAATTTCGACATCAAGAAGACCGAAACTGGGCAGGTTTTATTGGAGTAATCCTTGAAACTTTTGGCGTGATATTAGGATTTATAATTCCCATATTGGCAATAATGGAATTGGGAGAAACTAATGGATTTGTCGCAACTGGTATTATTGTATCTATAGCAAGCATTATTCTCTTTATTTTAATGATACCGGGTGTCAGAGAAGGACCAGACATAAGAGCACGAAGAAGTGCGCTTGACGAAAAGGAAATAATTTCTTTTTTTTCAGGAATGAAAGAAATTTTAAAAAATAAAATCTTTATAGGATTCCAGTTCTTTAGTATCGCCTATGGAACTGCAATGGGAATCATAATGACATCCATTCCTTACTTCGTAGAAGATGTCCTTCACATGGGAACAGAAGGTCAACTTATTGTGATTTTCTATGTCATTGGTGTGATTTTGATGGCTCCTATTTGGTACAAGCTTTCTTTTAAAATAGGAATTAAGAGAGTGGGATTAATTGGGGGATTATTTCTTGGTTTTATGGGTTTACCTATACTTTTTATTCCAACAGGCAATATAGGTTTATTAACAGCTATCATTGTTCTCTCTCTGGCTGGTGCTGTAGACGGAGCTATAATCAGCATGATGGGACCACTTAGTTCAGCTATGATTGATGATGCCTCGATAAAATCGGGAAAACGTCAAGAAGGATTATATGGCAGCGTTGGAATTTTTTTGGGCACTATAAGCACTGCGACTAGATATACTCTAACATGGTTTATTTGGTTATTATTTGGTTATCAAAGAGGTGCAACAGATTCGACTGCCCTCCTGGGATTACGCATACAAATTGCTATTTTTCCGATGATCATAATACTCACGGGGGTGTTAATTTTTTGGAAGCTTTACTCCCTATCCCGGGCGGAAATTAAAGAGAATATTATTAAACTGAAGGAAATGGGAATTTAATTATATTATTACTCCAGGTTAAAGAAGATCGTCCCAGAGTAATCTTAGCTCATTCATCGGATCTTGCTCAACACGAGATTCGACTCCCAATATCATGGTCGCCCGTTCATCAAGATCGTACGGAGGCCATTGGGGTAAACCATCATGGTTTGGATTTCCCGTTCGGGCAAATGCCACCCAGGCATCCATCACGTTTTTGGCTAATTGTTTCGAATCTTCGTTAATCTCAATTCCTCCATCTGCTATATCCTTTGTATCCAGGTTTCCAAAAACAAACGGAATTTCAATCGTGTGAAGCGCCATGTTATTTTCTCGCGATCCGTGGGTAAAGATGTACATGTATGAGTTTGGCTGATGATTTACATACGCTTCTAAATTACGGATAATTGGTATTCTAAAAATGATGTCCGTCAGGAGCGTGTCCAAGTACTTATATGGTATTTTTTTATATTCATCTTCTATTCCATTTTTATAAATTTCTATCAATTGGTTTAAATCTGGCTCTGATACGCCACTGTCATAGAATTGCTGCTTCACTATATCAACAATAGGTTTTGCTTTAGCATCATCTGCTTGTTTTAGCATGATAGGAAGAAATC
>JAEORV010000145.1 GCA_016840695.1 Promethearchaeota archaeon | reverse complement strand
AGTCTTTCTTTCAATGGAGAAAAAATCACGGGGGGCGATCGGGTAAAGTACAAATTATGTCGGGTTGCCGACCATAAAAAATATAAGAAAAAAAAATAAATACTTAGATACTCAAAAAGGAAAAAAAAGGAGTAAGTATTTTTTGTGAGAAATACTTAAAATTTTATTATTCTAAGAGATTTCTAATCTCTTTTTCTTTCTGATTCTTAATACCACATACGAGAGTCCCATTAATCCAGCGATAGATACGAAGATCAGCTCAAAACCAGGTATATTAGAATTTGGTACATTTGCATAAGCAGTGAATGTCGGGTCTTGAGTAATGCTACCTCCCGACCATTCAGGGAAACAAGTAACATAAATGAAATCTGCGAGATCTAATTGAGCAGCTAATATTCCACTCGCTAAACCAGAGATAACCGCATTTGCCCCTGTTATGTTTCCGATAATACCATTAATGATTATTCCAAAGTATAAAATCTCCAAAAGATTCAAAGATGTTTTGACTTTAGATTGATTTAAAAGCCGAGTATGTGCAGGATATGTATCAGCTCCATTAAGCGTATAATTTGGTTTTCCAGCAAAATTAATATCATAAATAGGAGTCCCAGTAATATTAAATCCAGCATTAGCAAGAGTGGCATTGTGTAAACCCCCAGCTAATCCAGCAAAGCTTTGAAAACCAGTCCATAAGAGAGTTAATACATTTGTAAAATCTAATACAACAATGTTAGCAGTATTTACAATGCCAAGACTGAATCCTGGAAAGGTTGCGTTACCATCTAATCTATCTGCAACACCATGAGTGCTATTGTAATAAGCTAAAGGAATGGAAAGAGCTCCAATATTTTCAGTATGACCTCCAAATTGAGAAGAAATTGCGGAACTCTCAAAAGGTATCCATAAATCTGTTACATTTCCTATATCGTACTCTGTGGTGGTTGTTACTTGACTTGTGGTGGAATTTGTTTGAACTACGGTTGTAACGTATGTAAAATTAATTTCTTCAATGATAGAGAGCGCGACAGCTCCAGTTAGAATATCTACTGGATCAGCATATTGATTTTTCAATGCGGTCTCATTCATTCGATTCCAAATTGTAAAAACATTGCTATAAGACATTCCGAAGCGATAAGAAGTGGTAGCTCCAGAGGAAAGTTTTTCTAAAGGAATTGGAGTCGCTTCAGTTCTTGTGTTATTTTCAATAAGCATCCAATTTGGAACATGTTCATCAAAAACATGGTTCAAAACATCCTTGTGAATTTCAGAATATAATGATATCCCAAAGAACATTTCATCACTTTCATCTGGAAGTCCTGTTGCTCCATCTTCATGATTATCTAGATAAGCCAGCAATCCTAAGAATCTATTTATCACGAAAACATGAGTATTTGGTTTTCCAGGTGGCACGAAATGCTGCGCTAAGATTTGAATTGGTGAACATCCATACTGATCAAAGCCCGGCAATGATAAATTTTGCTGGGCTATATAAAGGGATTGAACATTTCCGATGTTTGTCCAAGCACAGAAGGATTTAGAGTCCATAGTCATTGAGTCACTCGCTCCTATAGTTAAGTCAGCGGCATAAGGTCCTGGAGCACCATAATCTTCTTCTAGATGCATTCCAGCAAAATCATATAAGATTGACCAAGCTTCTTCGCTGTAAGAACGACCTGCATATGTCGGCGTCTCATCCACAGCTCCTAATGAAAACGGTGTTATTAACGAAAACCCTAGTATTGAGAATACAATAAAAAAACTAATTACTTTTTTTTTCAATATTTTTCCCCAATGTGTGTGTTTTTTATTAGATTTCAATAAAGAAGAAGAAAGCAATTTACTTATTTAAATCTGTTTGAATAAAAATTGGACTCCCATTGTTTTAAAATTTATGAAAGATTAAATCATCTTTTACATCATTAATTCATTTAAATCAAGAGTTAGAGAATTTTAGAATAGTAAATGGACATGGGTCATTTAAGATGCTTTAATTAAATCACGACTTGCTATGATGTTAGCATCTAATTTTAACACATTTTCAATCAGAACCTCTCCCATTTTAATAGGCGCTTCAATCTCTTTTACAGCGATTTCATTGAGAACCTCTGTTAACCTTTCTTTTAGAATTGGTTTATCCGTTCTGACAGGAATTAAAGGCAATAATCCTCCCTTGACGCGCATTGTCGTGGTGAGAATTCTTTTTGGTGCGATGAATTCGTCTTTAGCATATACCTCTCCTCTGTTACATGTGTGGCCCTCTACAATTAGTTCCCCATCAACGTTTTTCACGTGAATTTCGCACCCTGTCGGGCATACGATGCATCTAATCGTTTTTTCTCCTTCTGGAATGCTTTTTGACATGTTTTTGTTACTCTCCATGACTACGTATTATCTATTAAAACTTCTGGTTGAGGTATTACTTCTACTTCTAAACTCTTACAATCTTGAGGAATTTCGAGTTCTTTCAAATTTAGATTGAGTTCAATCATTTCGGAAGGTATCACGTATCTCCTCTTACGCTTGAATATTACCTTATTGTTTTGATCTTTAAATTGTATGAGGATTCTTCTATCTGGTCGTTTTACTCGAAATGAGAATATTATATCATTTGCTTGGTCTGATTTATTAAAATGATCCGGTTTAACATAATTTACATTAGCTCCCGCAATGCATTTTATTAATTCTTTGGTTTCAAATGGTTTCTCATATCTTTCATTTACATATTCAACCGCATTTAATCCTGCTCGCTTCGCTTCAGCAACAACTAAATCCACTAAGTCGTGGACTTGTAAGACATTTCCACAAGCAAAAATTCCATCGATAGTTGTTTCTAAATTGTTATCGACAACAGGTCCGCCATTTAAAGAAATGTCTGCTCCAGCATTTTGTGTTAACTCATTTTCTGGAATTAATCCAACGGATAAAAGCAAAGTATCGCATTCTATGAAACGGTCAGTACCTATAATTCTATCAAATTTTCTGTCGACTTTTGAAATCGTAACTCCTTTTACTCTATGACGACCATGTATTCTAGTAATTGTATAACTCGTTATTAAAGGAATGTCGTAATCTTCCAAGCATTGTACTTGGTTTCTAATCAATCCGCTCACATAGGGTTGGATTTCAACTACAGCTTTTACTTTGCATCCTTCCCAAGTTAATCTCCGTGCCATTATCATTCCAATATCTCCACTTCCTAGAATGACATACGACCTTCCTGGTAGATATCCTTCGACATTAACAAACCTTTGCGCTTGCCCTGCCGTGTAGATTCCCGCAGGTCTAAATCCTGGCATGTTGATCGATCCCCGAGTTCTTTCCCGACACCCCATGGCTAAGATGATCGCTTTAGCTTTAATTTCTAGCATTCCATCGGTATTATTTATGGCGTAAACTATTTTCTCCTTCGTAACTTTTATTACCATCGTATCAAGTTTATATTTTACACCAAGATCCAGCGCTTCGTTGATAAATCTCTGCACGAATTCTGGACCCGTTAATTCTTCTTTAAATTCGTGAATACCAAATCCATTATGAATGCATTGAAGCGTGATGCCACCTAATTCCCTGTCTCGTTCCAGTATTAAAACATCCAATCCTGCTTTTTTAATCACGATCGCCGCTGCCAATCCCGCAGAACCTCCACCAATCACCGCAACATCAGTTTTTATTTTTTTCGTGGTTAACGCCCCTCCTGTTCTAATTTTCTTAAAATAAAATCCTTAGTTTTTCCTACGACTATATTCGTGTCTTCTCCACGCTTGGTAATCTCTTCTATGGGAATGTTTAATTCTCTTGATAAAATCTCCATTACTCGAGGTCGGCAAAAACCCCCTTGACAACGACCCATTCCTGGCCTACACCTGAACTTAACCCCATCAACAGTAGTCGCACCCACTGGGGCGTGAATTGCGTTAATGATCTCCCGTTCAGGGATCGTTTCACACCTGCATACTATCCTAGCCCATAAAGGATCTTTCTTAATCTTTTTATCCAATTCTTCTCGCGTGAAATTAGTAAATCGTTCGGGTTTTGGACGGATTGGATTGTAATCATCCTTGACCTTCATTTCGACTCCTAATAACTCGAGAAATTCTTCTACTCGCTCAGCAATCGCAAAACAGGAAGTTAATCCGGGTGAGAGAATCCCGGCAACATTAATAAAACCATATACATCGGTGTTATCAATGATAAAATCCATCGTATCTGGAACCGCTCTCAATCCAGCGAAGTTTCTAATTGAGCTCCGTACGGGAAGGTTTGGAATTAATTTCATTCCCCCCTCCAAAATTTCTTTTAAACCTGCCGTGGTTGTCGATAAGTCGTCCAAATCAACAATATTTTGAGCATTAGGACCAACAAACGTGTTTCCGTGCACGGTCGGACAAACAAGAATTCCTTTTGAGACCTTTGTAGGAGATGGGAATAATATTTTATTCAAGTGAAGCATGTTTCTATCAAACAAGATATATTGTCCCTTCCTAGGCATGATGTCAAAATAATCCAATCCTAACATCTTTGAAATTCTTGAAGCATAAAGCCCTGCTGCGTTGATCAGATTATTTGATTGAAATTCTCCCTCCCCTGTTTTAACCGTAAACACGTATTCTTGGTGTCTAATCTTGATCACTTCTTGGTTTCGAAAAAATTTCACACCATTCATGGCTGCATTTTCAGCTAGCGCGTGGGTCATCTCGTAAGGACTAACTATTCCCGCAGAAGGCGCGTGTAGAACACCCACGACTTTATCAGTCAAATTGGGTTCCATCTGTTTAATCTTTTCTTTGTCTAGGATCAATTCTAAGTCGGGAACCCCGTCTTGCAGTCCTTTTTTCCTCTTTTCTTCTAATTCTCCTATCTGAATATCTTCCAAAGCGACTACAAATGAGCCTATTCTTCGAAACGGAAAATTAAGTTCCTCGTGAGCTTGCGTATATAGTTTATTTCCTTGAATACATAAATTGCGCTTGATATATTTTCTATCTGCGGCGTATCCCGCGTGAACTACTCCAGAATTTGCTTTTGTAGTCCCTGATGCAATATCTGCCTCTTTTTCCAATAAACATATGTTTAAATCGTATTTGGAAAGAGTTCGAGCAATTGTACAACCAGTTACTCCCCCTCCAATGATAATGATGTCATATATCAATTGCGCATTAACCTTTATAGTTCAATTTTTCGTTTACATTATAATTTCTACTATTAGTTAAATGTTGTCTCTTTAAAATGGTTATCTCATTTAAATGTATTTTCTGATTGATAAGAGTGAACATGTATAATATCTATTGTGAATGGGGCAATTTTATTTCACAATATATAGAAAAAAAGCAGCCATAGAAAATTAAAGAGAATCATGAGGTAAATTAAATAACGAGTTATCGGATTTAAAAAGGGATTTTTTAACGATTTTGAAAGTTTTAATTCAAGTTGTCCCTTCAATAATTCGTT
>JAEORV010000144.1 GCA_016840695.1 Promethearchaeota archaeon | reverse complement strand
AAAAGATTAAAAAAAGAAAGTTGCCAATGTATAGTTTGTAAAGGCAATGCATTAAGCTTTAACGTCTTTATTTGTGAGTGTGGAGCAGTTTATTGTAAAAAATGTGCTCTAGCTCTAATGGAGCTAGAGAATTCATGTTGGGCTTGCAATTCGCCTATAAATAAAAACGCAGCCATAAAGAATCTTGAAGAAAATTATAATGAAGATGACGAAATAAAAGTCCTATCTTAAATACTATAAGATAGTGCTATTCAAAATCCTATTTCTTCACAGCAGTAATTTCGCTTGTCTACTACTTCTATCATGAATGAACGCTAACCAGTTTTATTTCACGAACATGAAAGCTTTAAATACTGTTTCAAATTTCATAGATCAATCCAATGTATTTAAGGCTGAATAAAATGGTTGAAAAAGATTTAAAAGTTGGTTATCCAATTGGTCAAATTGGTTGTGCCTTCATAATCAGCGTATTATTATTTGCTGCATTAGTACTAATTTTCATTTAAATTCCTTTCAATAGGGATTTTTTTTCTATTTTTTTATTCTAATTGAGTTTGATGACGAAACTGTAAAAAAGTCGCATAATTTTATATAGGCGAGTTTTCATGATCTTATCAACGGGGATGGGGATTTTTCAAGGGACATTTGAATACAAACAATCGATGCCTGCTTTTGATTCAAATTATATAATCCCGACTACCTTGATCCTTTTAAATTTATAGTATAATCCTTTAAAGCGGGCATCGACCTTTTTAAAAAAATAAAAAAGGATATAATATTGTATTAATTAGTCTTGTAATGTTAACTTAAATAACTTTATCTATAACTTTCTCAACTGACGCTTTTAAAAACTCTAAAGTAGAACTAATAACTTTATCTGTATCCGGTTGATCGTAAAAATGAGCAGCGTTATCAAGTAAGAGAAGTTGAGCACCGGGAATTTTTTCAGCTAATATTTCGCCGTTTTCAGTTGGAACTAAGAGATCTCTCTTTCCATGAATGACTAAAGTTGGGACTTCAATCTTTTTTAGCCTTCTATAGGTGTTAAAACCCAATATTGCGTTTATTTGACGCTGATAAGCATCTGCTGGGATTGGTGCTATGAGTGCCCGCTGTTTAAACGATTCTATATATTCGGGATTGTTTCGGATGAATTCTTCCGTAAGTAAATATGGCAAGAACTCTTGAAGCATTTCTTCTGGGGGTAACCCTCCCAGTGAAACCATCTTTGTTAAAACCTCTTCACCTGGGGGTATTGACTTAGATCCCCCGCAGTTTGTACATCCAAGAACAAGCTTTTCAACTTTTTCTGGGTAATTTAGTACCAATTCTTGGGCGATCATTCCTCCCATGGATACCCCTAACACGTGCGCCCGATCAATATTTAATGCATCCATTAAACCTTTCGTATCATCAGCAAACATCTTGATTGAATAATCTATTTCAGGCTTATCTGTTCGACCAGCGCCTCGATTATCAAAAATAACAGTCTTATAATTTTGAGAACACTGCTCAATTATTTCAGGATTCCACCAATCAATATTAGCAGATAATCCCATTATCATGACGAGTGGAAACCCGTCACCGTGAATCTCGTAATACATGTTAATATCATTAACTTTTACGCTTGGCAAGTGAATTACACCTCGATTTTTTTATATTGAAATTTATTTTGGTAAATTTGAATATAGACAAAATAGTCAAATATGATATTTATGTATTTGGTTTGACCTAGTTGAATTACAAAATAAATATAAAAAAGAAGTAGTTTAAATATATTTTCAGAGTCCTGGATTGGGATTTGCCCTTTCAGAATCAATCTTTTGTCTTTCTGCTGCTAACGCTTGCCTTTCGGCTTCAATCTTTGCTCGTTCAGTTGCTATCTGTTGCTTCAATTCTGCTTCAACTTCTGCTCGTTCAGAGGCTAACTTTTGCCTTTCAGCTTCAATATTTGCACATTCAGTGGCTATTGCCTGTTTTTCAGCTTCAAAGTTAGCTCGTTCTGTTGCTATGGCTTGTCTTTCAGCTTCAATTTGAGCTTGTTCATTTGCTATGGCTTCCCTTTGCGATTCAAAGTTGGCTCTTTCTGTCGCTAATGCTTGTTTTTCTGATTCGAAGGTTGCTTTCATGCTTTCTCGCTCTTTTTCAAGGAATTGCTGGTCTAACGCCACTTGTTCTTCTTTTCCCTTCAAAATAGATTTTTGTTCTTCTATCTTTTTCAGCTCTCTGCTTATGTTTTCCTTCTCTTGGGCTAATTCAAACTTCGTTTGTTCCAATTCTTCCCGCAACTCTTCGGGAGTTTTAAATGTTGCCGCCACCTCTTCGGCGGATGACCCGAGTTTGATATCCAACTTGTCTAATAAGGCGGTCATTTTTTGAAGTACCGTAAACTCGTCCTTTTCTACGGCTTCGTATGTTCTCAACATTTCTTCGAATAGAGGTTGATTATCTTGCAATTTTGGATGCCCTAGAAAATTGTAGAAAGAAATTATCAACTCCCTCGTGCTGTCGAGAAGCCGGCTCCCTATAGCGCTGTTCAACATATTTTCTATGTTTTTTCTGAAATCATCTATCGCTTTCCCGAGGTTTAGGATGTCCTTTTCAACAACTTTTTTCACATATCCATCTTTCCCAAATCTTATCCTTACTTCATCTAATTTGCGAATTATCGCTTCCATCTTGAGAAAGTCACTGGCTTTAGCATTATAATAAAGTTCTACGAGTTCTTCCACTAATCTTGGATGCTCCAAGAGTCTTTGATCGTCTAGGAAATACATGAGGTTATCTAATAAGTTTTCCGTTGCTTTTTGTATCCCAATCCATTCCTTCCCTTTCTTTTCTTTGATATCTTCAATGATAATCGGTAATTTTTCCATGATTTTTCATATTTTTTAGTTATGATTTTTCATATAGTGTAGGATTTTATATATATTACTTTCTTGTAAGGGATGCATTTCGTTTTATTTTCCTTGCTCAAGCTTCCTTTCCTCCGCTAAATTTGAAAAATGTGACACAAATGTATAAAAGTGAAATTGACATAAAAGTACATGTTTTAATTTCTATCAAAATAATTGTAATAGGGTGATAAAAATGCCTCGTGTTGAAAGAAATATTGAGATAAAATCGTTACAAAGTCGTATTTTCAAGATTTTAGACGATACCTCAGACTCTCCTATTTGGAATTTAGCCGTACAACAAATAGAAAAAATAGATGAAGGACAATATGCGATACAATCGACCGTTGGAGATTTTACTACCATCCGTACTGAAACCGTGGAGAACGAGAGAATTTCGCTTAAAATAGAAGGTGGAATTTTTGATGATATGGGATATATTTTACAATCAAAGGGTGAAATGGTTGAAGTCACCATCTGGGGTGAATTTGACGACGAAAAGAACGAAAAAGTGCTTGTAAAAGCGGGTGAATTGCTCCTAGAAAGCCTCAAGAGATATGCTGAATTTTTAGAAGGGGGAGGCAATCCAGGCGAATATGATAAAAAGCAACTAACCGTATCTGCTTAATTTTATTATTATTAATTCTTTTTTTTTATATTTTATTTCCATGCAATTTGTAATGTAGTCTCTTTAGCGCCTTCCCAAGATTTTGCGATAAAGTTAGATTTAACCTCCTTACATCCACATAATTCGAGGAATCTTTCTACCCATCCTATACCAACATAATAGTATAACTTGAAATCTGGTTCAAAATCTTTATAGGTAATAGTCAGTTCTTTATCTGATATTCTTTCTATAATTAATTCGCCGAAGTCGTACATGAGCTTGAAAAACCGCTTGAATTTTTCCATTGCCATGTGAGGATCTCCCTCGACAATGGTTTGTTTATAAAGAGTTGTCATCGTTGCTTCCCCTTCCATTCGACCCCATTGTATCCACATATCCGTTTTATCCTTTGCTTGAACCTCTGCAAGCGCGTTAAAGGCCCTCTTATAAATATCGAAAGGATACCAACTCGCAGAAAGAATATTTTGAGAGAGAAATTTTCTATCTTTAGCCGAAAGTATCTTATCGTAAGCACCACTTTTATTGGCTCTGATTGCTTTAACGATCATTTTAAACATGGACCCTTTTACTTGTTTCACGATACTCTTACCTCATTTTTTTTCTTTATTTTTAAATGATAGTCGAAGTTATTATTCTGTTATAAATATCTAATTCGTTTGATTATTAAAATGATTTATTGGTAGCCAAATAACAGCGTAGAATGATTTGAATTAGGGAGAAAAATAGAAGAATCTTAGAAAGGAACGCTAAATTGATTTTTTCTTAAGGCTATAAAAACAAAATTTAAATACATCTTCTTTTACTATTTTTTCTGATTTAACAAAAATGAAAGCGTTAAAAGTTAAAAACAAAAAATTTAGGTGATATTAAATGAAAGTATTAACAAGTAAGAAGAAATTTGAGATACGACTAAACAATGATAACAATTGCATTGAGCTAGAATATAAAGATATTATTGCTGTCAAAGATTTCCGAAAAATTCTGGGAAAAGTATATGACTATAGTGTTGAAAATAAAACCACAAAGAATCTTGTAGACATGAGGAAAATGGGAATGATTCCCCCAGAAGCCCAAAAATGGATTGAATCTGATTGGTTTCCAAAAATGATACAGGCTGGCGTTTTAACTTATGGAATGGTTGTGGCACAATCTGCCGCCGCTCAAGCTTCTACTGAAGATTTAACAGAAAAAATAGACGATCAGAGAGAAGCGGGTGGCGTTAAAAACGGTTTTTTCGGATCTCTTGATGATGCTAGAAAATGGATTGCTGAACAATGATCTAATCCTAAAATATAATTAGTTCTTTTTATCTTCTTTTTTTCTCATTTTAATTAAATAAATATAAAAAACAATCCATGTAAAAATGAGACAAATTACCTTACTGCATCCCTTTCTTTTTTAAATGTGCCCGAATTTTTTAAATTTTCGTACTCGCTTAATCGATTAGTCAACGACTCGGCAAGTTCACTTAACTTTCCTGAAGTAGCTGATATCTCTTCCATAGAGGCTGCTTGTTCTTCGTTAGATGAGCTTATTCCTTCCATTGCACTTGATATTTCTCTACTTACATTTGATACCATTTCAATTTTATTTGTTATGGTTTCTACTATGTCAAACGTTTTTTCAACAGCTCCTTTTGATTCTTCGGCAAGTTTTCGTACTTCCTCGGCAACTACGGCAAAACCACGCCCATGTTCTCCTGCACGACCTGCTTCAATGCTAGCGTTAAGTGCAAGAAGGTTAGTCTGATCGGATAAATTCGTTATCAATTGTGTTACATTTTTGATAGTTTGAGCCATGTTATTTATGTCATTTAAAGAATAAGATTGCTTCTGAGAATTGGTCGCTACTTCTTGAGTCGTAGCTGATATTTCTTCTGACGAAGCATTTACTTCTTCAATGCTCGCTGCTAGTTCTGTAGCCATGTTAGACACATTAATTGAAGCCTGTGAACTT
>JAEORV010000143.1 GCA_016840695.1 Promethearchaeota archaeon | reverse complement strand
TTTTTGGATTTGTAATTAAATGCCCCATTATTACAACTTTAGTAACTTGACCTAGAAAGTCTATGTTTTCGAGGGGATTTCCAGGGACAACTTGTAAATCTGCTGATTTACCTATTTCAACGCTCCCAGTGATATCACCAATACCAATCAATTCCGCGTTATTTTTTGTCGCGAAATAAATGGCTTCCTGAGCCTTCATATCCGTGTATTTTAAGTAATATTTTAGTTCTTTCCACACTTCATAATGTGTAGAATAAGGTACAGAAGCATCAGTTCCAACGCAAATTTTAATCCCTTCTTTGTATGCTCTTTGTAATCCTTTTATCATTCCAGTTTCAACTAGTATTCCGTTTTCACGTTTTATTTGCGTGATTTTTGTGTCTTCTATTGGAAACGTGGAAAGACCCATGCCCGCGCAAAGCGTTGGAGTTAAAGCAGTATATCCATTAAGAGCTTTTGGATTATTTTTAAAAAGAGGTACTAAATCGTCTGTAATCTCCGCTCCGTGCTCAATAGTATCGACTCCTCCTTTTAATGCTTCCTCAATTCCTATAGTGCTTTCACAATGGGTCGCAACTGGAATGTTTCCTCTATGAGCTTCAAAACACGCTGTTTCAATTTCTTCTATTGTCATTTGGGCTCTTCCGGCTTCTCCAATTTTGCGTGCATCCATTACACCACCAGTGGACATGATTTTAATGAAATCAACTTCCTTTCTCAAGTTATATCTAATGGCTTTTCTAACTTCTGGAATTGAATCTGCCACATGAGCCATGATTCCTCCATGACCTCCCGTGATACAGATTCCTAAGCCTGCACAAATCAGTCTAGGTCCAATGATCTTTCCTTTTGAAATCAAATCCCTGATTTTCAAGTCAAAAAATAAGGGATCGCTCATCGTTTTAAGCGTAGTAACTCCTGCGTTTAAAGCGTTAGTCATGTTCCCGCGCATCAATTTTTTAAGTAGAGCTTTTCCAATTGGTGTTTTAAGCAGTTTTACTAACTTCTCTAAGGTCTCGTCGCTTAAATTCATTAATTTCATCGGTTTTCCACTTCCCGTTAAATGACAATGGGCATTAATTAACCCTGGAAGCACGTATTCTCCATTTAGATCAACTTTTTTATAATCCGGTGGGATCTCGACCTCTCCGTTTTTCCCTACGCCTGTAATTAAGCCAGCAATCTCTCCATCCTCAGCTATATTTTTGATCAAAATCACGCCATTTTTAATGACCTTGCTATCCCTGGCTCCATCAATGATATTACAATTAATAAGAGCTAAATTGGTCTTAGGCTCTTTCTTTCGATATTTTAATCCTTTCAACCACGAGATTGTTAGATACATCAAAAAAATATCGATTAAACTGCCTATAATCGAAATGATCCAGAACCATAGGATTGGCATCCAGCTATTGCTTAAATGAGCAAGATTCAACGTTAAATTACCCATTCCAAATCCATATATTCCCATCACATCCATGATGCCGAGTGGAATTCCTGCAAATGGAATAATCCAGGGAAATAAGTTTAGAAGTCCAATGATAAGATAAGCCAGCGTTCCCAGTACTCCTTGTAAAGTTCCATACGTTATCCAAGCGAAGATGGCAATCATTATCACGATAAGAAACAATAACGAGCCACCTACTTTTTTTGAAGATTTCTCATCTACCATGTTTTCTTCACCATATTTTATTGTTTATAATATAGAATAATTTAATTTTAATAGAATTATAATTTTTCCTAAATTATAAATTAATTTTAATGATGATTTCATGACAAATAAACCGATAGTATATTGGGCATCTCCTATAGAAGTTGCTGCCCTCAGAAGCGACGCAAAAATCATGTCGACGAACAATTTGGTCAAGACAAGGTTGATTTTAGATAAAATATTAGACAACATCCAAGCTGGCGATAAAGTTGCCGTGAAAGTCCACGTTGGAGAAGCACAAAACACGCGCTATTTACGACCCGATTACGTTCGAGAAGTGGTAGATGCGATTAAATCTAAGGATGCTATCCCCACTTTAATAGAAACTCAAGGTTTGGGTTTACGGGCTCGAAAAATAGACATTTCCGAAGACTATTATGTATGCATAAACCACCGCGCAAATCCCGCAGATCACGCGAAAATTGCTAATCTTCACGGATACAACGAATCCGTTATTGGTGCTCCACTACAATTCATTGATGGTGAAGATGGAACAGATGGAAAAAAGATTCAGATAGATGGTATTCATTTTAAAGATGTTTCCGTTGCTACAGGATTATTCAAATTTGATAAAATGGTCGTAATTTCACATTTTAAAGGTCACCCACAAGCAACTTTTGGAGGTGCGCTAAAACAACTCGGAATAGGCTGTGTTACTAAAAGAAATAAATTTTTAGCTCATATGGGTAAACTTCCAAAAATTTTATCCAGAAAATGCGATATTACTACATGCAATCAGGAATGCATAGAAAGTTGTTCGGTAAAAGCAATTTCAATTGAGAACGATTCCGCAGTGATTAACCAGGATCTATGTTATGGATGTCTCAAATGCATGTTAAAGTGCCCACATAAGAAGAAAAAAAGCCCTATCAAAAATCCATCAATGATATTGGGTGATGCTTTTGTAGAGCGATTTATTGATAACGCCTTGGCTGTAATGACATCTTTCGGCCCCGAAAACATTCGATATATTAACTTTGCATTTGATGTTGTTGTAATGTGCGATTGCGTTTCCAACCCTGGACCTCCCGTCGTCCCTGATCTAGGAATTTTTGGTTCTACTGATCCAGTAGCTATTGATAAAGCTTGCGTTGATACAGAAATAAACGCTCCTGGGCTCCCAATATTGGAAAAGGATGGTACTTGGCGGGAACCCGAACCGCCAGGCGTAGAGAAATTTAAAGCCTCATCACCTTTAAGTGAAATGCTGGGATATCAAATGCAATTTAATGCGTCCCTAAAAAACAAAATAGGCTCCACGGATTACGAACTCATAAAAATCTAATCCGAATTTAATATTTAATGTTTCATTAATGACTTTTTCTTTTAAATATTTTCGATAAAAATCAGTCTATATCTTATAAAGATGCAAAAGCAATACAATGATTTGTGAATATTGTAAGAAGAAAATTAGAAAAAGGAATAATAATAAAACCTTACTCGTCAATATTTGTCAACCAAAACCAGAATTGATATTTTGCGGTAAAGAATGTAAAATGCAGTGGAGTAGCGATGCTCAGAATGATATCGTAAAGAAAATCGTGGAATGGGGTGTTGAAAGAATAGTTAATAATTATTGTTTTGTTAAATATATTAGAATGGTATCTCCTATTTCTGATGAGGCACTGACAATGTCCTTTTTTTCTGAAAATTTAATGAGCTCTTCCAATTCTGAATCAATAAGGAATGTAAAAACATGCTCTGGGAAATTGTCCTCTCCTTAAACAACATCTATGTTATCCTTTCGTTATGTACCATCATTTAGAACGATATTTTTTAAGCGTTATAATTAAATAGTAAAGATCCTTACTTTTTTACTGTTCATTTTTAGCAATGTATTAATAATATGGTGAAAAAAAATGGCATATAAGATATTAAGAGTTAATATGAGTGATTTATCTCATAAATGGGAGGATCTTCCTGCGGAATACGAAACTTTAGCAGGAAGGGCCCTCACATCAACAATTGTTTCTAAAGAAGTTGACCCAATGTGTCATCCGTTAAGAGAATTTAACAAAATTGTCATATCACCCGGGTTGTTAGCGGGAACATCTGCACCCTCTTCGGGAAGACTAAGTGTTGGAGGAAAATCACCTCTTACAGGAGGTATTAAGGAAGCAAATGCAGGAGGAATAACT
Source organism: Promethearchaeota archaeon (assembly GCA_016840695.1). Classification (GTDB taxonomy): domain Archaea; phylum Asgardarchaeota; class Lokiarchaeia; order Sigyniarchaeales; family SOKP01; genus FT1-020. Next base: position 1,634 of record JAEORV010000143.1, on the reverse strand, counting down.
GCAGGCAAGCTGGGTTGTCTTGGAATTCGTGGTGTAATTATTGAAGGCATGCCTCCAGCAGGTACATCTGATTGGTATAGCATTATCATACAGAAAGATAAATGCGAGATTAAAAAGACCAATGAATACGCTAATATGGGTCTATATGATTTGATTACAAAAATCTGGCAAGATTATCCTTCGAAACCAGGTATAATAGGGTGTGGCATCGCTGGACAGCGTCTATCTCCTAACGCAGGAGTGTTCGGAAATAACGTGGAAAACACTGATCCTGGCAGATACGCGGGAAGGGGTGGACTTGGGGGAGTTCTTGGTTCGAAACGCGTTATATCCGTGATAACTGACGATACGGGAGGCGAACCACCTCAACCAAAAGACAAGGAAAAATTCGAAGAAGGTCGAAAAATGTTCACAAAAGCATTAACCGCCCATCCAGTCACAGGTAAGCTTAAGGACGATGATGGAAATCCATACGGCGGATTATCTAACTATGGTACTAATGTCTTAATGAATATTTTAAACGAAGCAGGAGGTTTGCCCACAAAAAACTTCCGTTCAGGACGTTTTGAGAATGCTGCCAAAATTTCTGGTGAAGCCGTCCACGAGTTAGTTGATAAAACCAAAGAAAAGTTTGGTGACGCCGCAGAGGGACGATATGGCCACGCCTGTCATCCAGGGTGCGTGATGATGTGCTCCAATGTTGTTCCATACGAAAATACTGGAAAACATCAAGTAGGCCCCCTAGAATACGAATCTGCTTGGGCTTTAGGAACTAATTTAACTATTGGAGACCTACACGATGTTGCAGAGCTGAATAGAATATGTAACGATGTTGGACTTGATACAATCGAAGCAGGTGGAACGCTTGGCGTCCTAATGGAAGCGGGGCTTATTGCCTTCGGAGATGGAAAAGGAGCCATAGCAGCACTAAAAGAGATTTACAATGATAATTCTGCATTGGGTAGATTATGTGCTTCAGGTGCTACAAACGCTGGAAAAGTATTAGGAGTTTCGAGAATTCCTTCAGTAAAAGGACAATCCTTACCTGCTTATGATCCGCGACCCATACGAGGAATTGGAGTTACTTATGCTACAACACCAATGGGCGCAGATCATACCGCTGGTTATACAATTGCGGCAGAAATACTTGGAATTAAAGGTGAAGTAACTGATCCTAGAATCCTTGAAAAAGCAGATCTATCTAGAACCTTTCAAGCGACTACTGCGTTTATAGACGCCACAGGATATTGTTTATTTATAGCATTTTGCGTTCTTGACGATGATAATGGAATGGCCGGAATGGCACAGACAATTAACGCATTTCTAGGTAAGGAAATTGATATAGGAGCGTATGGCATGGCCATTTTAAAAGCAGAACTAGACTTTAATCGTCGAGCAGGCTTTACAGAAAAAGATGATAGACTCCCAGAATTCTTTTTGAAAGAACCGTTACCACCTCATGACGTTACCTTTGATGTAGCAGATGACGAGGTTGACAAGGTATATAAAGGTGTTTAAATCTAAGAGTTTAATTCATTTTAAACTCAATTTTCCTTTTTTTTATAATGAAACGATTTAAATAATTCCAATTTATTTTACAATTGGGATGATTGAAACTCGACTTTATGGCAAGT
>JAEORV010000142.1 GCA_016840695.1 Promethearchaeota archaeon | reverse complement strand
ATGGCTGAGGAAGTCGCTCTTCAATCAAAGAAATAGACTAAAATAGATTTTTTTTACAATTATTTTTTTATTCGTCTCTATATCCTAAATCCATCATCATTCCATAGGTAACTCCGAGAATGATGTTTTTGAAAACATCTGGCATTTCATTCATTAAATCAGATCTTTCAGCAAATATTGGAATTACTCTTTCAACTACATATTTAGTTTCTGGTTTTTTGTTATAGAGTTCTATGATTTTTTCACGAAATTCTTGCATGAAAGATTCGTTATTAAGCAAAAACTCACGGACGTTTTGTTTTCCGTTTATCACGCCAAAATGACCCATCCCTGCTTTTAAAGGATAAATCTTTTTTAAGTTTTCTATGGATTTCATGTAGTCATCGTACTTAAAATAAACGGGCATGGATGTAGGCATTGAGATTAACTTCGTAGAGTGGTAAATGGTACCGACTGCCTCTCCAAAGAATATAAATTCGATTTCTCCGTCTTTCACAAATAAGGGACATTGGTGATCGTGCGTATGGCCGGGTGTTTTTAATATGGATAATTTTACTTCTTTTCCATTGCTTTTAAACGACTCAACTACGTCAAGCTTGTTTGGATCGCTATTAAAGTTCAAGCTTGGTTCAATTATTTTAAATGCATCGTCTTCGATTGCTCTCATTTCACCAATAAATTCTCCAAATGTCCGCTTTGCTCGACTTAAATGATACTCGTAGTCGTTTAGTAAGATTCTTGTTTCTTCGTTAGTGATGATCTTAACATTCGGATTGAGAACTTTAATTTTATCGTAAAGTTTCCACATTCCTCCAGCGTGATCAAAGTGATGGTGAGTAGTTATGAGATACTTGACTTTTGAGAGATCTATTTTATTTCTTTTTGCATATCTTAGTATGGTCTTAACTTCTAATGATGATCCACAATCTAAAATGAGATTGCAATCGTCAAATTCTGCAATGAAACAAGTTAACACTCTTCCCATCCCAAATTCTCTTAAATCCACGTGATGTACATAATCGTTGATTTTTCCCGATTCTATTGTAATAATCCCCATTTTTGTTCAAATGATCTTTTTTAAATATTGTTTAAACAAGCTAAAACAACTGCATCGTGATACTCTCCTTGAAGCCTAATATAATCTTTCAATAGCCCCTCCTCTTTAAAGCCGCATTTCTTAAATAGTTTAATAGAGTTCACATTCTCAACCGCAGTATGAGCTTCTATGCGATTTAAATTCAAGTGAATGAAACCCACGTTCTTAATAAGGTTTACAGCTCTTGTCCCGATACCCATATTAAAATATTCTGGACTTGCTAACCAAACACCCACCTCTGCTCGATTGTGCAACCAATTCAAGCTCCATAAACTTATCGAACCCACTTTTTTTCGGGCATTTCCTTCATTTATTTCTATAATATAATTGAACTGGTTGTATTTCTTCCACGATTGCAGGTAATTTTCGACCAATTTATGTGAATGTTTTAATGACGATAAAGGTCCTAACGATAAAAATTGGTTAATTTCTTTTTTTCTCAAGCTGTCGAAGAGAAACCCAGCATCTTCTATAGATATCTTTCTCAAGTAAAGATCGTTTTCATTTATTTCTTCGACTACTTTTTCGTTGAGCATGATTCTATGATTTGATAATATTCTTAGAAATTTATAGTATATCTTGAAAAAAAGAAAAAAATATAAAGAAATTTTTAAAGATTTAAATTCCTTTGAAGTGTGGAGTGTCTTTTATCTTTCTGCGACCACCGCAGTTATCGCATTGAGTACCGTCCTCAAGTTTACCCTTTCCTTTACATTTTGGACATTTTACTTTACGATTAAAGGCAATAATTCCTTCTTTTGAATCAAATGATGCACTGTTAATGCCAAAACCCATTTGCTCCATTATTGTTCCTAATTGAATGTTGCGGGTTCCAAATTTAACACACTTCTTTATTACAAATAAAGACGTAGTGGCAGCATCACCTAACCATTTGGCTTTCTCTTCAACTAGTTTTTCAAACTCATCACCGGCTGGTGCGATCCAGGAAGCAATACCCCAATCAACAGCAGTTTGACCGTCAATAGGCTCTCCAAACATTGCTATTTTCATTGCTCTATTAAGTCCAACTATTCTTGCTAATCTCGTAACTCCCCCGTTTGCAGGGAATATACCGCGGTTAATTTCAGGTAAACCGAGTTTAGATCTATCAGACACAATAACAGCATCACAGCATAATACAATCTCAAATCCTCCACCTAACGCAAATCCGTCAACTGCGGCAAGTAAAGGTTTAGAAAATTGTTCTATTTCGTCGTAATCGCGATGCCTATTTCTCATTGCTTGACTCATGTGCATTGGAATGCCCGGATTTAATCCCTTACTAAAAGCTGCTGCTAAATCGGCACCAGCAGAGAAGGCTGGTTTTTTTGTAAAATCCTTTGTACCTCTAATAACTACAGCACGCACAGAAGAATCGACTTCGAATTCTCTTAAAGCATGAGATATCTCTGAAACTGTTTGCTCAGTTAACGCATTCAATCGATCGGGTCTATTGAGTATAATTTTTGCGTAATTACCGTCAACAGTTCCTTGTCTTTCAACATTACCATCTTTGTCCAGCACAGTAGGAAGTTCTACTTTTATGTGTTCATAATCCATTTTTTTTTACCTTTCAATTTTATTTAATATAGAATATATTGTGTAATCATTTTTTCAATTAAAAATTTTCAAATTTCGAGTAGAGATATATAGAAAAAAAAGAATTTAGGTTTTAACATCATTATTACTTCATATCAACCCATTTTTCAGATTTCAACAATTCACATGGTCTTAAATAATCTTTCCCGGTTAAGTCAGCAACTTCATTTAAAACTTCACACTGTTTAGCGGAGTTATTTAAGTTCGGGCGCATTGGACCAGGCATGTTCATTCCTGCCATTAACACGTTATCGATTATCTCCCAACTCGTCGTGATTCCTTCCTCCAAAACCCTGCAAGCTTCGTTCAACATTATTGCTAATGGATATTTAAGCTTATATATGCGAGCTTTTCCAGCTTTCTTATTTTGCTGCGGTCTCCCTTTAGACCAATCGTGAAAACCACTTCCCGTTTTTGCACCTAAATTGCCAGATTCGTAGAAATTTGTAATAGTTTTACTGGGAGCAAAATCAGGAGAAAGCATTTTAGCATAATAGTTTGCGCCATGGTAAACCGTATCAATTCCAACATAATCGATTAAAACTGTCATAGGCATTGCACCACCCGCAGAATCGTTATCAAGTTGTTCCCAGGTTTTACCTTCTTCAGCACACTTATCGTAGACGTAACCACTATAGATGCCAACTGGAGCGGTGATCCTGTTACAAATAAATCCAGGTCTATCTTTTAAGACTTCAGCAATATATCTTTTCCCCCTAAGGCAGGGTAAAGATTGTGAAAATTCCAAGCCAATCTTAATACTTTCATCTGAACTATCATCACTATGAATCACTTCAATTAATCTCATTAAAGGCACGGGATTAAAAAAGTGGATTCCAATACACTTATCAGGCCTTCCGGAAGCTTTTCCAATCTCAGTAATGCTCATTGTAGACGTATTTGAGGCTAAAATGCAGTGAGGAGGAGCGTTTTCTCCACAAGCTTTAAATACTTCTTTCTTAACATCCATTTTTTCTACCACGGCTTCAATCATAATATCGGCGTCCTTCATGGCAGATGCAATATCTGTGGATTTCTTACATCTCGCCATCACGCTAGCCGCAGTCTCCCCTCCACCTAATTTGCCTTTGGCTTCAAGCTTTTTTATACCCTCATCTATTTTAGAAACAGCTTTATCAACAAATTCATCCTTTATATCGACCATGGTTACGTTATAACCAGCCATCAAGGCAACTTGACCGGCACCATTACCCATTTGACCGGCACCAATAATGACAACATTTTTAATATCAACCATTTTTTACTATCAACCTTTTTTTTTGTAATTACATGTAATATTAATTATCACTAATGATAACAATACTTAAAAGTTTTTAAGAAATTGAAAAAATTAGAAAAAAAAAAAGAAAAAAATAAGAAGAAAAAAAATGCGTTGATTTATTTTCGCATTTTAGCGAATTCGCCTGATTTCATTAGTTCGCAAGGTCTAAGGTATTCTTTTCCCGTCTCATCAGCTAGCTTTTCTAGCATCTCTGACCATCTGGCATATTGTTTTTTCCCTGCTCCAAAAGGACCAGGGGTGTTCATTCCCGCCATGTTAGCATCATCGATTACTTTAAATCCGCTTGCAATTCCCTCTTCTAAGATACGGCAGCCTTCGTTTAATAGAATTGCCATCGTATTTTCAATGTTGAAGAGACCCGCTTTCACTGATTTATCAGGATTTGGTCTTCCTTGACTCCAATCAAAGAATCCCTTTCCAGTTTTAGCACCTAAATTACCCTCCTCCATGAATTTCGTAAGAACTTTTCCCGGAGCAAAATCAGAGGAGAGAGTTTCGGCATAATATCTCTGTGTATGAACTGCTGTGTCAATTCCTACATAATCAGTAAGAACACATGGTCCCATTGGCATTAAACTGCCAGCATCTCCTTCGATGTGTTCCCAAGGAATGCCTCTTTCTGCAGCCGTGTCAAACACCCAATTCATGTAAATTTGAGCTGGAGCGTTAAGACGATTTACTATAAATCCCGGACGATCTTTTAACACTTCTGCGATATATCTTTTTCCTCTTAAGCAAGGTAATACTTTTGCGTATTCTGTTATGATGTTTATAGTTTCGTCAGAAGAATCTGCACTTCTTATTACTTCAACTAATCTCATCAATGGTACGGGATTAAAGAAATGTAATCCACAGACACGGTCTGGGGCACCACAATCCTTCCCAATTTCAGTAATGCTCATTGTGGAGGTGTTTGAGGCAAAAATTATATGAGATGGTCCATTATCCATCACGGTTTTAGCTACTTGTTTCTTGATGTCCATCTTCTCTATTACTGCTTCGACAACAATATCTACATCTTTCACAGCAGATGCTAAATCAATTGATTTTACACATTTAGCCATAACATCAGCAGCAGTGACTCCTTCACCTAATTTACCTTTAGCTTCAAGCTTCTTAATGCCTTGTTCAATATTAGCATAACCTTTATCTACGAATTCGTCTTTAATGTCAACTAAAACCACGTTATATCCCGCCATTATGGATACCTGAGCAATCCCATTACCCATCAAGCCAGCACCAATGACAGCTACTTTTTTATCAGCCATTTTTAAATTTCATCCTTTTTAATTTTATTTTAAATTTTCGAAAAGTAAAATTATATTATTAAATCTATAAAAAAATAAAAAATTGATGATCCAAATTGACATGTATTTTTACTAAACTAAAAAATAGTTTGATCTAATTGAGCCACAACAATCTGTTGTGACATTTTTGATAAAGGATAAGAAATGATTTACTTATAAAAAACAAGCTCTTCGATACAAGCGTCTT
>JAEORV010000141.1 GCA_016840695.1 Promethearchaeota archaeon | reverse complement strand
TCTTTTTTATCCGTGGTAGAATTTTCTTTATTTTTTTGTAACCCAATCCCTCCCTCAGGAGCCAACAACATTGGAAGTGCAGAAAAAAACATTACAAAGGAGGCAATAAAGAATAGCGTTCCATTTCTAAATCCCCATCCATTTTCGTATAGATAACCCCCAATAACAATGCCTATTATTCGACCTAACCCTCCTATGCTAGTTAACTGCCCCATAATTTTTTCGCGCTCGGAGAATGGATAGATATCGCTTATCAAAGCCGACCACCCAATATTCGACATTGACCAAAATACTTCTACGCAGGAGAGCCCGATAATTATGATATAACCTGCTAAATACAAGTTGGAAAATGCAGAATGAATCAAAAACACGGTAAGCGTTCCAACACCAGCTAATAACTCACCGGATATTACTAAAAGTCTACGACGCTGGAATTTATCACTTACAGGCCCCCATAAAAAGGTTTGAAACAACACGTTCATGATCATTGGGAGAGTTGCATATAACGTGGTCTCTGTAACTGACATTACCAAAAATTCTCTCAAATAAATAGATAGAAAGGTATAAAACATTCCACGCCTGAACATCGCAAGCATTTGGAACGACGAGAGACCGATGAACGTTTTAGTTGGCAATTTTATTTTCTTCAATTATATCAAGTAGGAAAGTGTTTTCTCTCTTAATTACTTTCATAATAGGATTCTAACTCCAGATTATGAAAAACAAGATATTGCACAATTAGAATTTTATATAGTATCACCTCTATTATGATAATAATGATCCGAAAATTGACTCATAAAGAACGGTTTCTTTGCGCTATAAATCACGAAGAAGCAGATAAAGTGCCAACATACGCTTTTAAATCAGAACGTGGATTTGACGCGAAATACAAAGAAACCCGAATGCCCGGCGTGAAATTCACGCGTAAAAATAGCGTCAAGTTTTTTCAAGATCAAACAGTATTAGTTGCTTTAGGAATAGACGCTACAACAGAACCGAGTTTAACCAATTTCTTTGACGTGGTCGGATTTGGATGGAAACCAATGAGAAGAGACGATGGATCCATTGTTCAACCTGATGGACGCGTCTATAAAAGGGCATCTGATGGTCGAGATTTCTACATTGGTGGGGCGTGGACATCATTAGAAGTGAGAGAGGAGCAGTTTCCTCCAAGATGTCCCCCAGAAGAAATGTTCTTTAATCGATTTGAGAAATTCTATAATCAAAAGGTTATCAAAGAGGATAGAATTTACGTGTTTCCTATTATCAACGGACTTCACGAGGGAAATTGGTTGAATTTAGGTTATGTACCATTTGCCAAAGAACTTAAAAAACCCACGGGTCTTTTAGAAAAGACAATTGACGAACTTTATAAGGTTAATATAGAAATTTGTAAAAGGTTACTCGATATAGATCCAGAAATGGTCATCGGGTTCACGGACGATATTGCTCAAAAAGGAAGGTTAATGGTATCGCCACAGCAATTTCGTAAACTCTATTTACCTCGTTATAAGTCGCTATTCAATATGATACACAAGCGAGGAGGGAAGACAATGATACACACCGATGGCAAAATTGATAAATTAATTCCTTGCTACATTGAAATGGGATTAGACATGCTCCAATGTCTCGAACCCGCTGCAGGGGTTGATATCATTGCTTTAAACGAAAAATATGGAGATAAAATATCCTGGAATGGAAACATTGATGTAAGCGTCTTGTTATGGAAAGGGGCGCCTGGAGAAGTTCGTTCTCAATGCGAAAAAATCATCAAAGCGGTTGCTCCAAGCAAAAATTTAGCGTTCGGTCCTTGTACTGACATTATGGCTTGGCACCCAATTGAAAACATCGAATCAATGTACGATACAGCCAGAGCATACGATATTCAAACGGGGAATTTCGTATATAGTTAAGGTTCGAATTTTTCCACTACTTTATAAACAGTTTTCAACCTTCTTCCATCTCCATGACATAATTCGTCGCTTATTCCGAGTATGAGGTTTGGAGAAAATATGTCGAGGATTTTTTTTGTTTTATCTATTAATTTTGATTCATTAAATTCTCGCAAGAACAAGGTTGCAGGAATCCCGTCAACGAGAATTTTGCCAGTATCCCCTAATGCTCTTGCAATATCATCTAAAGGAACGTCACCTTGAGGAGGAGGCGTCAACGCCTCATATCCGTCAAACGACATGGTGGACAAGTAAGGTAATAATTGCTTGAAGGAGCCATCGATGTGGATGAATGCAAATTTGCTTGCATCGTGAAGCAATTTCACTCGAGTTTCGTAATATTCTAATAGGTACTTTTCAAAATATGGCGGGGATGATAAATGCTGATCGATATTTTCTCCAAAATTTATGATTTTTAAAGGACATTTGGTTATCACTCGCTTGTAATTCTCCAAATCAATTGTTTCCATGTGATGAAAGAACTCTTCCATTTCCAGCTTGTATTTTCGCAAGAAGAGTATCGTTCTTTCAAATCCAAGATAATCCAGAACACATTTCATGTAGGGACTTCGAAAATAATAGCTTATTGGAATGCCAAAACCTTCCATTTCCTTTTTAGCCTTCTCGTACATGATATCTGAGAAAATAAAATCGGTTTGCTCCTCTATATACCTCATGACCTTGAGATCTTCGACTTTCTTGATGGGAAATTCAATTATTCGAGTATCTTTTTCAACATGACTTATATCCCCTACTGGAGTTGTGGTTTTTATGAAATATGTTTTATGTCCCATTCTTTTCCTTTTAATCTTGATTTGATGATTGGGTTTTCTAATTGCGTGAAATAAGGTAAAACCAAAAGTTTCTTGAGGATATCGAATTGAACCGTTAATGTCCTTGTAAATCTCCTTTATTTTTTTCCCCATGTATTCTTTTGGCACGAATTCTTCAACCGAATGGTATTTTTCAGGCGTGAGCGATTGAACTCGATTGCTCTGATACCAGTACATGATGCGGGGTTGCCACACAATCCTCTCAATGGGTTTGTGTTCGAATGTCCTGAGAATTAATTCGGAGAAGTCAGTCATTTTAACAAGTTAAGGTTGGATAGAATATATGTTTACTTATTTTATACACTTTTTGATTGAAGATCTAATTCAATTATATATACATTTAAAATAATAGTATAATCATGAAGAAAACAATCATCATTATGATCTCTAATTTCGTTCATTTTGCGTTTTTTTTGACCTCATTCATCATATCGATAAATTTCTTAGGTATTGAGTTTCATAGTTCACCCGATTTAAATCCCGGTCAACAATTTTTTTATTTTATTATATGGAACGCAGGGCTTATCGCGGCAATGGGTATCATAACATTGATTTGCGTATTAATAATATTTGTAGTTAAAAAATCCCCTCCTAAACATGCTCCTTCTAAAGATAAAGACGTGAGATTATTTGTAGGACAACTTACACTGGGGTTTGCATTTTTTTGTTTACTTCCTGTCATGTTTTTTTTCTATATCTATTTAATTAAGTTAGGGTTCAACGAATTTGTACACTCCTTCTGGATTTTTCTCTTTGTAGGGATTCTTGCTAATATTATTGGCGGAGCTATCTTTACTGCGTTAGTGAAAATAGAACTAAATCCTGCAAAGAAAAAAGAATACAAGTATGCTTTAATCTGTATAGGGCTCATTTTATTGATTGGCATACCCGCACTCTTACTTATAATTAATCAAATCATAACATGATAAAAAGCGGCTAAAAAGCCAGTCATTTTCTTCTTCTTCTTCTTCTTCTTTGTCTTCTTGTTGCAGCCTCCCTTCTTCTTCTCCGGCGTCTTCTTAATATTCTTCGTCTTTTTCTTCTTTGAGTTTCATCGTCTATCATATTATCTACCTAATTAATTTGTAGTTGTTATATTTAGTCTTTGATCATATAAAAGAAATTATTAAATAAGAGTTATCACAAAAAAGAAACTTATCTAATTAAATAATCTTATATTTTTGAGATATTTCTTCTATTTAATTAAAGAAAAAATTAGAGGCCTATGATATAAGGAATTTTTATTTAATTTGAGAATTGTAAACCATATTTAAGAGAATTTTAAGTGATTTCATTTTAGTTTTATCCTAAATTATGATTTTTTACGAGTATAGAAGGCTTTTGCTTTATGCTTTGTTTTACAAAGTACTTTGCAAAAAACGAACCTTTAAATAGTCTGATCCCTATTAATTAATTAAGGAACTTAAGAAAGTTCCACTGGATGGAGAGAAGAAATCTCAGGTTCACGATTGAAATCTCTAATCTCAGTAAGGTAGTTCAAAAATTAAATTACATGCATTAGAATCATTTAGGTTTAAAAAAACTATAAAAAATGGAGGAAATAAAGAAAATGAATAATAATAGGATGTTTTATGCGATTGGCGTGTTGGTTTCCATTGTAGCAACCATGATAATAGTAATGACGATATTTTCCGGGATTGGAGGTAACGGCGCTAACTCTGAGACGTCCTTCTTTCCTTTTTGGTTATATGGCGTGTGGATTCCAATAATCGCAAAAAAAGGGAGAGAAAAAGAATTAAAAGCAAGAGAGTTAAGTCGACTCATGGAGGAATAGTATAAAATGCTTACAAGAATAAAAAAAGAGACGATGTTTGCATTTGGTTCCTTTTCAATGGTAGTCTCAATTGTTTTAAGCAGGTTTAGCGGAACTAATCCATTAGTCGATTTTTTTGCGGGAGTTTTTACAGGCATGTCCTTGACGCTCAACTTGGGCTTTTTGATCAAGTGGAGAATGGAAAGAAACCCAATTATTAATTCAAACAATCAAATATAAAAAAAAGAAGGAGTGATAAACGATGTTTTATGATGCAAATTATCGTAATAATCGAACAGCAAGCGCTTTGGCAGTTCTTCTAATCCTAATGGGAGCCGCGTTTTTTTTTGGCTTTCTTTTTATTAGGTTCAATTCGGGAGTCAGCAAAAATGACGAAAATTTCAATTGGTCTCTTGTTTCCATTATCATACCAATATTTATCGCCTGTTTTGCTTCAATTATAGCTGCAATTAGCGCACAGAAGCACAAACAAAATGATTCGAATAAATTACCAAGTATAACTGTTCAGAACAAGCAATTAGCGATGGAGATGGAAATGGAGAAAAGGATCCAAGAGCGATTAGACAAGCAAGCAGATAGGATTAAAAGACCAAAATTCGCTTATTGTAGATATTGTGGAGAAAAAATGATTGGAGAAGCGCAATTTTGTTCGCAATGCGGAACTGAAATGAGATAATAGATGTGAAAATCATGGAAAAGTCAAAATTATCTGAAACAACGCTAAAAGTTGGAATAGGGATTATAAGCGTGATAATGATAATTGGACTCATCTTATTGATAATTGGTATTGATTCTCCAATTGAATCCTTGTTTCCTGTATGGTTGATTGTTCTGGTGTCGCTTACGGAAGCATTAAAAGAAGAAAAATCAAAAAAAATAAAGAAAGTTTTCAAGAAAAAAACAACGAGTAATAAAAAATCCAGATTAAAGAAA
>JAEORV010000140.1 GCA_016840695.1 Promethearchaeota archaeon | reverse complement strand
GGAGTCACTGAATCAAGCATTGAAGAATTGCTCGCTAAACTAATAGGCAAAGGCGAAATTGACGGTTATATCGACATGCATAAAAAGCTTTTTGTTGCTTACGCCGTCCCTGCATCTCAAATGGATCCAACAGCTATATCCAGTCCAGATCCTCAAATAATATCTGTTACTGACACGAAAGAAAAAATTGAAGTCCTGCGTGAATATGATTTTGTAGGAGGACAATTGCATTTTAAAGTAGTAGTACGTAACAACGGTAAAATGGCCATTCATAGCGTTAAAGTCATACTGGACATTCCAACGAGTTATAAAGTGAAAGAACCCTTGATTAACATACCTGTTATTGAACCAGGAAACTCGCGAGGTGTTGATTTCTATTTAGAACCTAACGAGTGTGGAATTTCTGATATAGGAGGAACTGTTATCTACAAAAATGCTCGAGGAAATTCGAATACGATTATCGTGAAAAAAAAAGAAGTACAAATCAAATGTCCTCTTGTATGCACGTCTCTCTCGACTATCGAAGACTGTCAGCTTTCAATTCAAACCTTGCCAAATGATGCTCGTGCGTTTTTGATTGCAGATTTAGATCCACGGCTTGCCTTTAGAGCTGCAATTCGTTCGCTTAAAAATTTCGAAACCTCAATGGTTACAAGTCATGAAGGGGGGGAAGTTTCTGAATCGTACGAAGCAGAAGCTTGGTTTTGCTCGGAAGCTAAGGTTACAGGAGGGCGAATAATAACAAGAGTATATGTTTCAGAAAATAGCCAATCCCTAGAAGTAAGAGTTTGGTGTGCTAATCCGGGTCAATTAACGGGATTTTTAGCAAAAGTAATAGAACTCTTATTTGAACAAATCAATATCATCAGAAAGATTCGATCTGACGAGAGAGAGAAAACTATTGATGTAATGGCGATAACCCAAAATCTCGCCGAAATCAGCGATTACTGTATGTTGCGATGGAAAGCACAGAATATTCGAACAAAATTACACGATACCTTTGTTCGATTGAGAAAAATGCTGGGAGATAAAGATCCAGTCCTAGGAAGGATCGAATTTTGGCTAACGGGATTGAACAAATACGATAAAGATGACAACATTAGTGAAGCAGACGCAGATAAGCTGGTTAACGATGTAGAAAACTTCAAACAAGTGTTAGCTCGTTCTTTGAAAATTTAAATTTCAATTTTTGACCACAAAATAAAGCTAAAAATATTTATATATTCAATGAAACCATATTTATTATATATAATAAAGAATATGAACCTTGGTGTAAAAAAATGAGCCCAATCGTGAGTTTTTCGATTAGTGAAAGCCTTAAAACATTCGTCAATAAACTGGTATCCAAAAATCAATATGAAAATAAATCAAAATTATTCCGGGACGCTTTATTAAGGTTAATGTCCACGATGGATGCTACGGATTCAATATCTGATGCTTCTAGCATCGTAATGCCAACAACTAAGGAGATTGTAGGCAACATGGTAATTGTTTTGCCAAACGACTCGAGCATTCTCAAAAAAATTAACAAAATCGAAAACCAATTCAAAAGCCAAATTGTTAGCAAGAACCAGCATTTTACTCGGAACGATCACATTATCTTTATAGTTTTTGAAGGTTTACTCCAAGATTTTCAAAATATAGTTATAGAAATAAATTCAATTAAAGAACTAAAGAATTTTAGATATCTTATTCTTAATTAAATCATATTTATTATGATTTATTCTTTCTATTTACTCGTTTTAAATATTAAGATTCAAATATATTGGTGAAAATAATGGGAAAAAACAAATATGGAAAACCTCCTCAAAAGAAAGGACAAGCATCTAAAGGAGGAGGAAAAAAAGGCGGTGCACCTATTAAGGCAGGAAAAATTAAAGCAAGCCATATATTAGTCAGTAAATTGAGTAAAGCACAGGAAATTTACGAAGATCTTCAAGCTGGCGATAACTTTCAAAACCTCGCTCGAAAATATTCTGAATGCTCTAGTGCCAATAAAGGGGGCAATCTCGGAGAATTTCCTAAGGGTAAAATGGTTTCAGAATTTTGGAACGCCTGTACTAAATTACAAATTGGCGAGATTTCGCAACCAGTAAAATCTAAATTTGGATATCATGTGATTAAGCGAACAGGATAAAGTTTTATAAAAAAATAGCCCATAGCGGATTCGAACCGCTGTCACGGGGTTCAGGGCCCCAGATGCTTGACCACTACACCAATGGGCTAAAATATATCAAGAACATGTAATTATAATTAATGAGTTCTAAAAAATTTTTTCAATTGAAGAACACGTAATCTATAGAAATCTATTACTTGGAACTGGCGAACCAATCCTTTGTCTATTCCTTCTTTCATGAGATTTAAAAATTCCTAACATAGAAGGCTCGTCTTTCAGATCCTTTAATCCATTAACAATGGATAGTACGTCCTCTAAATCGTCTAAATGATCTTTATCCTTAACAGCATTGATGATATTACGGGCAATTATTTCCACGGGAGATTCGTCAGGATCGGTACATCTCACGTTTTTTGCTTCGTTATCATATTTCATTGAACCATCCCAAGGCGTGGTTTTCATTTGATAAAGGAAGGTGGTAATATCTGGAGAAAATGGAAAAGGATACGTCCAACAGGAGGCGTGAACCCATAGAACCTGCCCAGGCCGATGATCTGCGATCTGGATTATCGTGTCTTCCGAATCAATCTCTTCAATGTCGTACACTACAATGAGCCCTGGTTCTGAATCCCCATTCCATTGCTTTAAAGGAATTCCTAACAATTTTGAAGTTGCTAATGCTAAAATTTTACTCGAGCGATTCTCAAGACTATAAATACATGGAATTTTAATTCCTGCTTCCTTTATAACTTCTCCCACGCGCTCAATTCCCTCGCGACAAAGAGCGTATGAATCGGATATGTAAGCGTATCGACCATTCATTGCATCCTCCCCAAATGGGGAACAATGTAGTAGTAGTGAACCATTAAGAACTGCATGCCAACCGCGAAGATCCTTGCTATCAAGAGGGCGCACTTGCTTAAGACGGCTCACACGGTTAAGTATCCCTTCAAAAGATTCAACGATTGCCTTCAAATCTTCGTCTTCAACATCTTGTAAAGTCTTTACAATCTCAAATGGTTCTTTTAAATTACCTGTCATTAAACTGTTATACGCTAAGAGATACCTGCATAATTCACTATCTTCGAGTAAATCCTTCGCCTCTAAAAGGATTCTTCTTGCCTCGCCATTCATCATGAGTTCCTCGAGATTGGACACAAATTCGGGAATGATGTGTGCATCTTGTGGTTCAATTCTATTAGCTCTATTTAGAAGCGTGGCTGCTAAACCGTGCTGGCTTTCCTCGTATAATTCGTAAGAAAGATCGAAGAGCGCTTGTATATCGTCTATATTGTTAACCACGTTTCTTACTAAATCTCCTAACTCTTGACCAGAGATCTTTCTCGCAATTTTTTCAAATAGCATTAACGCATCCTTGAACACGAGATCGTCTTCTATCTCCATTGGATAATCAAGAATAGTAAGTAGAATCGAATACGCCTCTTGTGGCTTTCCTTTTTTAAGTATTTCGAGGACCCTCTCTCGTGTCTCTTCGTATTCCTTTGGAAATTGTGCAGTTTCTTCTGATGACATGCTATCTCACTCTCTACAAAAAATCATGCCCATGACGAAAGCTCCCTTAACAGACATCGATTCTATTCTACTATAGTCTATTAATAATTACTGTGATAATTTATGGAAAATTGAGTAGAATTTAAATTCACTTATTTTCGTAGTAATTTGAAAAAAATGTCAAATGTTCGTGAAATAGATGCTTACTAATAATTATAACATGAAATCTCTACCCTTCAATAAAAAAAAGGACGAACATTTAAATTAAGGTATATCCAATATATATTTGGATTATACAAATACAATTGAAGGATAAACTAAAAAAAAATTTCAGTTTTAAAAAAACCAACTTTTTAGAAAACCCCGTGAAAAAGACTGAAAAAAAAAACCCCGTGACAGAGGACTTTCGGCGCTAATCGCCCAAAACGACGATTCAGCGAGACAGAGAGTTCAAAAAAACTTTATTTATTATCCTTCAAATGTATAATCCACCTTTTTTTTTATTAAACATAACTAGGATGTGAATATCACGATTTCAGATTTATATTTCATTATGAGAAGACTTTATAAAAATCAATCCTTCAAGTTTCTTATGGAAGGCAAATATATTAGTCTCATCACTTATACTAAGAAAGGAGATCCTATCGCTACACCAGTGTGGTTTGTTGAAAAGGATGGAAAACTCTATGCTTTGACGACGGCAAAAAGATATAAATACAGGCGTATTAATAATAACCCAAAAGTAATGGTTGCGCAATGTACATATCGAGGGAACGTTATAGGATCTTATGTTGAAGGTAAAGCGCGAGCATTTACTGGCGAAGAAGTCTTACCAATTAAGAAATTATTTAAGAAAAAATATTTTTCGAGCAGGTTCATGTTCCGAAACATTGAAGGAAAAGACAAGACGTATGGCATGGAGATAACTCTCGTTTAAATAGCCATTTGTTTATCATGGATCTATTCAAATAATTTATAATCACAAATTTTTAGTATTCATTCCATGTTATTAATCACAAGAAGGGATTCAAAAAATGGACTTTTTTACTCATTTAATCTTTGGAACTTTGATTTACGCATTTTTCTTTGGAGATATAACATTAGAGTTTTTTTTTCTAGCAGCGATTTTTTCAATACTTCCCGATTTAGATGTATTTGTAATGCCTTTAAAGCGAGTTTTTCATTCAAATTATTTTGAACATCGCTCAGGGTCTCATTCTTATATTATTGGTATAATCATATCCGCTCTTATAGGTGGAATATATTCTCTCATAATGAATCAATCGTTTATTATCGTATGGATTATAGCATCGATATTTTACGGCTTGCATGTTTCTATGGACCTTCTTACGACCACAGAAATTCCTTTTTTTTATCCAATCTCAAAGAAGGAATATTGCTTTTATGTTGAAAAAGCGGGGAGCATGTTTACAATGTTAAATTCTATTTTTTTCATCAATCTCTGGATTGTTATAGGTATTTTCTCCGGGAACTACTATGTTTTAAGATTCTTCATTAACTTTTATACGATTTATTTCATGATCTATTATCTCTACCGAATTATTTCAAAAGTTTTGGTATCTTCGACACTTTCAAGTAATCAGAAATACTTTCCTGGCGTGTTACCATTTTATTTCACCATTTATAATTATGAGATCAATGATAATCAAGTTTCATTAAGATTAGAACGGAAATCTCATTTCTCAAAAATCCAGGAGATCTATAACGAGAATATTGGTTTAAATCCTGAAGAAATGGCTCTATTCGAAAAAGCTAAGGAGCTAAGTAAAGCAAATTATTATTTAGCGAAATGGACGATGTTCCCGGTGTTTATTAAAACTAATGAAACTTTTTCTATAAGACTTTACTTCTTAGAAACACTAATGCGAAAT
>JAEORV010000139.1 GCA_016840695.1 Promethearchaeota archaeon | reverse complement strand
AGATAAATTTCATTAATATAACTTATAGAGAATAATAAATCAAATAAAGTTAATAATGATTATAATTTAGAAATATTTCTCGTTTATTTGTATCCTAAAGTAAAGATCTTGAAAGATTTCATTTAATTTAGAAACAGAATGTTTAAGTTTTTAACTCTTTTTTTTCCCTTTTTTTAACATATCTGATGCTTTAATACAATATGCCTCTTATTAATTTCGCTCCAAATCTAAAATTATGAAATATTAAATAAAGATTTTTATATTCCAGAATCAATTTAATTCTTAACTCTTCGATTTTTATGATAATGAGGGTTTATGATTATGGTTAAAGAAATCTTTACGTTTTTAGTTGGAGGAAAAGCTGGTGAAGGAGTTAAAAAAGCGGGTTCTGTTGCGGCAGATGTTCTTGCGGGGATGGGTCGCAATGTCTTTCAAATGGACGATTACATGAGTCTAATTAGAGGAGGTCATAATTTTTCAGTTGTAAGTAGCGCTCCTAGAAAAATCTATAGTCATTACATGAAAGCAGATCTTGTTGTGTGTTTTGATAAGCGAAGTTACGACAATCACAGCGACCAAGTTGCCGAAGGGGGTATTTTAGTGTACAATTCCGACGATAAAGATGGTATGAACGGAATGGGCGTTCCCTTGACTTCAGAAGCAAAAAAGTATCCCGTTCGAAATTTAATGTTTGGTGTCGGCGCAGTAGCAATTTTATGTGCGGCTTTAGGATATGACAAAAAGTACACGGACGATTTAATTGCTCAACAATACCCTAAAGGTACTGAAGATAATCAAGCTTACGCAAGTACAATATATGATCATGTATTTCCTGAAATTGGAGGGAAATTTAAATTAGAAGAGGGTGATACAGTAAGACGTATTGTATTTGGGAATCAAGCAATTGCTCTTGGTGCTATTGCAGGCGGATTAAGCGTGTATTACGCATACCCAATGACTCCAGCATCCTCTTTATTGCATTATTTAGCGGCTCAAGCAGAAAAATTCGGCTTAGCGGTAATACACCCCGAAAATGAAATAGCTGTAATGAATATGGCCGTTGGTTCTTCGTTTACTGGAGCAAAGACCATGGTAGGGACGAGCGGTGGAGGTTTTGCACTCATGGTTGAGGGATTTTCCTTAGCGGGAATCACTGAAGCTCCCGTATTATGCGTGCTTTCAGCAAGACCAGGACCTGCTACTGGCGTCCCCACATATACGGAACAGGCAGATTTAAACTTTGCTCTTAGCGCGGGTCATGGCGAATTCTTACGGATTGTTGCGTCCCCTGGAACGCTTGAGGAAGCTTTTTATCTGACCGCTCAAATGCTCGATCTTGTTTGGAAATTTCAAACATCAGGGATCTTATTAACGGAAAAGCACCTATCAGAGAGTAGCACGACTATTGAACTTCAACCTGATAATATAATAAGTGCAGGAGGGGTAGAATTTCAAGGAAACGGTTATAAGAGATATCTTGATACTGAAGATGGAGTATCTCCACTATTATTCCCCCCCTCTCACGAAGTCATAAAATGGAACAGTTACGAACACGACGACTTAGGAATTACTACCGAAGACCCTTATTGGATTTCAAGAATGCACGATAAAAGGAACAAAAAAATAGACGCTCTTAAGAAATATATGAAATCAATTAACACGGTAAATGTTTACAGGGGCGAGCACCCATCAAATGTAATAACGTACGGTTCGACAACAATGAGTGTCATTGAAGCCTTAAAATACGGGCAAATTAATCCTACAGTCGTGCAACCCGTGTATCTCAATCCCTTTCCCGTTTGGGAATTCGAAGAATTTAAAGACCAAACCAATATAGTAGTTGAACAAAGTTCTACCGGGCAATTTGCTGATTTGCTTAGAGAAAAAGCGGGGATTAGAATCAAGGAAGTCATTAAAAGATACGATGGAAGACCTTTTGACCCAATGGAACTATCAAAAAAAATAAAGGAGGGCCTCTAAAATGGATGATTTAGGAACCAATGCTGAGAATACTTGGTGTCCCGGTTGTGGAAATTTTGGGATTCTCAATGCGTTTAAAAAAGCAGTGCTTAAATTAGAAGAGAAGGGGATCCAAAGAGAAAACATAGTAATATCCGCGGGAATTGGATGTAGCGCAAAAATCTTCGATTATATAAACCTTAGTGGTATTTATGGATTACACGGAAGAGATATAGCATCTGTACAAGGGATCAAGTTTGCTAATCCAGATTTAAAATGCGTTACGTTCTCAGGGGATGGCAATGCAATGGGTGAAGGTTTAGCTCATATGTTATTTGCGGCAAAAAGAAACGCCGATATCACGATTATAATGCATCATAACAGCGTTTACGCGCTTACAACGGGACAAGTTACTCCCATAACCAATAAAGGTTGGAAAGGTCCCTCAACTCCAAGAGGGAGCGTAGAAGAACCTCTAAATCCTCTAACACTATTATTAGAAGCAGGTGCCACTTTTTTAGCCAGAGGATACACAGCAAAGATTGACCATTTAACCGATTTAATCGAGCAAGCTATCGAACACGAGGGCTTTTCTTTTATCGATGTTCTACAACCGTGTGTTTCGTGGAACAACACTTACAAGCTTTATAATGAACTCACTTATGTTCTTGAAGATGAGCCGAAAACTCACGATGAGGCATTAAAGCTTTCACGAAGAATCGATAAACTTCCAATCGGCGTGTTTTGGCGAGATGAGAAACCCCCATTTCATGATGCATTGTATGGAAGTTTAAATCCATCGATTAATAGCTTATCTAGAGAAAAAAGGTTAGAAATGATTACAAATCTTTTGAAGTTTTAATTCATACTCATTTTTTAAAATAATATTAGCATAAAATAGAGAACTATAAAAATAAATTCTATCATTACTCTTATGAGGTTCATCTATACCACCATAAGTATTTTCATTATTTTTTTCAATCATTCTAAGGTGAGAAAAGTAGAAAACATTATTCCTCCTACAAGATATGCTCCTGCCGAGCGGGCGTCTATAGAGGTTGTAAAAAAACAAGTAGAAATCTTCGAAAACGATGAAATTTTGACTAAATTTTTAAGTAAAATCCCCGCAGTGTTTATAATACTCAATAAATATAGGCAAGTTGTATACATGAATAATGATGCATTAGAGTTTTCAGGATTGGAAGATTTAACTTTACTTATTGGGAAAAGACCTGGAGAAATATTTGGATGCATACATCATGCAGTTGAAGAAGGAGGGTGTGGAACAGCAGAGACTTGTACTTATTGTGGTGCAGTAAATGCCGTATTGCTAAGTCAAAAAGACAAACCAGCTGTTAAAGATTGTCGATTAACCTGTGGACCAGACGATATTGCTTTCGATCTAAGGGTATGGGCTTCACCTCTTCAATATAAAGGAGAAAAGTTCACAGCAGTTACGATTCAAGATATTAGCGACGAAAAACGACGTGGTATTATCGAACATATTTTTTTTCATGACATACTAAATACTCTTAGTGGACTATCAGGGAGAATTCAACTAATTGAAAAATTCGGAGAAAAAATTGATCAAAATGAAAATTTACAAAGAATTAAGCATTTAACAAATATCCTTATAGAGGAAGTACAGTTTCATCAAATGTTAATGGCTGCTGAGAATAAAGACCTCAAATTGAGTTTGAGAACAGTCAATTCAATTGAATTTTTAAATGAGTTGAGCGATACTCATGGCGCTCGCACTATTGCTAAAGATAAGATTATTTTAATCGATTGTAAATCAGATAACATAAATTTTTTATCAGATCATTCAATCCTAACTAGGATCATTGGCAACATGATAACAAATGCACTTGAGGCAACTCCTAGTGGTGGAAGTGTTAAAACTGGTTGTAGAATAAAGGATGAGCATGTAGAATTTTGGGTGCATAATATTGGTGTTCTGACTCGTGAAGAGCAAGCGCAAATTTTTCAACGCTCTTTTTCAACCAAAGCAGCGAATAGAGGATTGGGGACATATAGCATGAAGTTATTAAGTTCATTTTTAAACGGAAAAGTTAGTTTTACTACATCGAAAGAAGAGGGTACAATTTTTCATACTCTTGTTCCCTTGAATATGAGTAAATAAAACGATAAAACCAAAATTTTCTCAACGTTATTATTTCTTACTTTTAATATAATCAAATGCTGAATAGGATGCAATTACACCCTCAGCAACACCCGTTATTGCTTGTTTAAACGGAGCATCGGCAACATCTCCAGCGGCATAAATTCCAGGAATATTAGTTTCAGATTTTCGGTTTATAATGATCTCATTTTTTTCATTTACTTGTACACCAATTTTTTTCGCAACCTCTGAATTAGGAATAGACCCGATTTCAATGAAGACACCATCTAGAATAAATTTATGACCATTTTCAAATATAACTGCTTTCACGCTTTCCTCTCCCTTTATTTCAGTAATATTCGTGTTATTAATAATTTCAATTTTCTCATTGTTATCAACTCGTTTCTTGTTTATGGGCTCTGCTCTTATTTCTTCGCCTCTATATATGATATACACCTTTTTCGCATGCTGAGCCAAGAAGAGTGCTTCTTTTGCGGCAGAATCACTCCCTCCAATGACAGCAAGAACTTTATCGTTAAAAAAAGGGCCATCGCATGTGGC
This sequence comes from Promethearchaeota archaeon, assembly GCA_016840695.1. Taxonomy (GTDB): domain Archaea; phylum Asgardarchaeota; class Lokiarchaeia; order Sigyniarchaeales; family SOKP01; genus FT1-020. Next base: position 901 of record JAEORV010000139.1, on the reverse strand, counting down.
ACAATAAGACACACCCTTACCTGCATAATCATCTTCCCCTGGTATGTTTAGTTTTTTTCTTTCAGAGCCAGTAGCAAATATAACTGAGCGTGCCTTAAACGACATGAAGACTGATTTCAACAAAAAATGATCTTCCTCTTTCTCAATGCTATTTATCTTGTCAGTTATATAAGGGATATTGAGTGAGTTGATATGGTCGCGGAACATTTCCATTAGTTCAGTACCGCTCACTGATGTAATTCCAGGATAGTTTTCTACAACATGAGTAGAAGCAATGAGTCCTCCATAAGTTTTTCCGATGACTAGAAGGTCCATTGCAAATCTTGCAGCATAGATTGCTGAACCTAACGCAGTAGGACCTCCACCTAATATGATGACATCATACAACTTGTCGGGATCGGGCATTCCTTGGTCAATATTGAACACGGATATTACCTCCGATTAGAGCTCTTAATATTACTTCTGGGCCAACTAAGCCCGAAATTGCTTTTTGATCGTTGACAATCGTGTATGGAACTCCTGCTGCATCGTAATATTGTCCTATGTCTAAATTTGCAGAAATATCTACGATGACGCTTCTAATTTTTCCTTCTCCAGCAATCGCAAATAAATTTGCAACGCTTACCATTTGTGGGCAATAAGGGCAAGTATTAGTGATCATTACTTTAATGGTTGACGGTTCAATTCTTCCAAGATTATTCTTTATTGTTGCTTCGTAATAATTGGGTGCTCCCGCAAAAGCAAATACTGCTTGAATAAACGGCTGAATTTCTTGACCTTGAGGTGCTGCAAGATATCTTATTATTTCTCTTCCATTATCGTCTATGAATAAAACTGTTGGTACTCTCTGTATGTCATAGCGTTTGGTAAACTCAGGATTATCATCAATTGATAATTCTTC
>JAEORV010000138.1 GCA_016840695.1 Promethearchaeota archaeon | reverse complement strand
TTAACCATGGAAAGTGGCAGACCATCAAGGGAACAGTTAGAGAATTATTTTAAGAATAGCAGACAATATTTTGATGATATTGCAAAGCATTACCAGGAAGTTGACAGAGAATACTATGATAAATATATCGCACCATTTTATAATTCACCATTCGGAGCGGTAAGCAGTGGAGCAACAAAAAAGGCTGCTTCTGTTATTGCGGTTGCAGTTGGTTTATTTATTGCGATTTTTGGTGTTGTTGTTTTTTTATTAGTAAGCCAGAGTACGGATAGCAGTGTTGATTATGAAGAAAGGACTACTGAAACAAAGTCAGAGTCCATTGAAAAAGATTCAGATTTCGAATACAAGACGAATTATGAAAAAGGTTTGTATTTTTACGATTTGGGAAGGTACAAGAAAGCCGAGAAGTATTTTGAAAGAGTAAAGGAAACCGATGATGATTATGAAGATGCACAGCGAAGGCTTAAAGAAATAGAATCTATGATGAAAATAGAAGATATGGAAGATGGTAGTGCAAGGCAGAAGAAACCTGAAAGCTCTAATTAGAATTATATCAAATTAAAGATTTTAGAAACTTCTTTGAAAGGTTAATCATGAAAAAATATTCAAAGCTTTTAGTTTTATTAATGGTAATTATATTTGCTTTTGGAAATGTATATGCACAGGATGAAAACGTAGGTTGTGAAGGATTGAAGGACTTAATTGGTGAATGGATTTCGGATCCTTATGAAATGGGTGGAATCAGCTATATAGATGAAGTTAAATGTTATATGGTTCATAACGATCAGTATATGGTATATGATATTACAGTTAGAGAAGATAAAGGGAAGGCGTATACAGGGACAGCATATTTTTCATTTGATAGTGACGGAAACATACAGGGATGGATCTTTGATGTAAGGGGTGCTGACAGGATGACAACTTATACTGGCAAATGTGAAGCAGACAAAATATTGATTAACAGTAAGAATACACAATCGACAGCTGAAGGGGAAATCAGAATTGAAGGTGATGTGATCTATGAAACGTGGAATATAGATGTAAAAGCGAAAAGAACAGGAGACAATGTTTCCTTAACAATGGAAAAGGTTTATAGAAGAAAGAGCACTGATTAATCTGATTGATGGATTTCACTGATTATTATTTAACAATATTACTTTAGAAGTTTTTTATGGATGTTTCTTTTGAAAATATTGAGTTAATAATTTTTTGGTTAATGATATTAGTAATCACGTATCCATATGCCTATTATAAAAACAACTTCAGCCCGTTCTTGCTATATACAATCTTTGGAGTGTTTATCGTGGCATTTCTTGCACCTATATATATCTGGTTTTTTAATTTCCCGGTGTCTTTTACGGTGACGTTTACCTCAGTAGCTTTTGTATTATATATAGTGGTTTATTTGATAATGCAAATCAGGAGAAAGAAATCAAATTAGATTTCTTTTGTGATTCTTTGTGTTTTAGTGGCGTATTATTTGCCACAAAGATACGAAGGTACGAAATATCATAAAAGATATTTTGAAGCAATTCTATATGTGGGTGCCCCAAGAGAAACGATTTTATTGTGAAAGTCCTTCAATGTATACTTCCCGTTGTATTTTGCAAAGAAGTCCTTCTTTAATTTCTTTAACATAATCTTGCCCAAAGTGTAACTCAAATATCCCGGGTCGAACGCACCTCTTTCGGCTTCCTGTTTTGCGGTTACCGGTGCTAGTTTCGCACGATTTTTGAATAATTCAGTTGCTTCATCTATAGTCATATCTTCATAATGTAGTCCGATAGCGGCAAGATAACGGCAGCATCTTACTATTGCTTCTTTAACTTGTGCTAATTTTATGTGGTAGTTATCCTCGCCGTAACCTTCATCGATCATCATCTCCTCTGTATAGTGTGCCCAGCCTTCCACATATGTATAGCTCATGAAGAGATTAGATATTTTCGAAGCATGCAGATTTGAATTCAGGAAATGTGTATAGTGTCCTGGAAACGCCTCATGGATAGAAATTAATTTTAAAGTTGGGTAGTTAAAAAGAGTCATCCATTCTTTTCTTTTTTGCTCATTGAATTTTTTATCAGGAAGACTGACAAAGTAGAAAGACTCATCGGACTTCTCAAAAGGTCCTGCAGTTGCCATTGCTGCAAAACCGACCTTCATATAATGAGGCATTTCTCTTACAATACAATTCAGGCTATCCGGTATATTAACCAAGTTTTTTTCATTAATGAACTTTACGAGTTCGTGTAAGGTTTCATCTGTTTCTTTTATAAGGTTATCTTCAGTTGGGTGATCGTCTTCGAATTTATCATGATCCGTCTTATTTTTAATTATCTCTTTATATTCGTTTTCGAGCCTTTCAAGTTCCTCTTCACCGAGTTTCTTTAATTCGGGAATTGGTATATCAATGTGCTCTTTAATTTTTAACATATTCTCGAACTTTTCCTTACCCAAACGGAAATCATCATTTGAATTTGGAATTAAGACATCGTCGATGTATTTAATGTAATCGTTGAATGCTTCTATTGTGGTCTTACTCAATTCTTTGTATTCTTCGACGAGTGTTTTATCAATTTTCTTTGCTTCAATCTCGTTCAATATTTCATTCTTGAAAAAGTCCTCATAACCTGATGTGAAACGTTTGGCATATTTACAGAATATTTTTGGAACGCTTTTATTTAAGTTTACTTTGGCATGTTCAATAGCTTTCGGAATATCTTTCATAATATTCATGATTGCTTTTAGTCTTTCTTCAAACGGAGCATATTCCCTGTAAAGGTAGTTACCCATGTTTACAAACATCAAAGCATAGGTCATTGGATTCCGTTTGAATCCTTCAATCTCATCGAAATCAAAATTTATAGATTCAATTGACCATTTTATCAGATCGTAATCAAACTTGTTTTCTATTGAAAGTCCATCGTATTCTATTTGCAGTAGTTCTTTGTAAAGTGATTCAAGAATAGCTTTTTCCTTCTGAATCCCGGAAAGAGAGACATCTTCAATTATCCCATCATATTCATGAAGTCCAAGATTGACAGCACGATCCGGACTAAGGTCTAAATATTGTTTAAAGAATTTGTCTGTATAGTCTTTGAAAAGTTTATTTGTATCTTCGTTCATTTAATTCGTTTAATTAAGTTTCTGAAAATTCTCCTAAATTTAAAACAGCTTTCTTATTTTTTACTTTTGAACTTTTTCCTATAATAGATTCAGTCAAGATTGAGTTATCTAAAACGCAATCTTCACTTACTATGCTGTTGGAAATATTGCAATTTTTTAATGAACAATTATCTCCAATTGTAGCAAAAGGTCCGATAACACAATTTTCTAACGTTACGTTCTTACCTATAAAAACAGGATTCTTAATAAGACTGTCTTTTCTTTTATATTTTTTATTTCTTTTGGTGAGTATATATCTGTTTGTTTCGAGTATTGTCTCAGGCTTTCCACAGTCCAGCCAACCGTTGACATTAAAGGTTTTCATTTTATCTTTTTTAATAATCATTTGTTCGAGTGCATCTGTTAACTGGAACTCACCTTTGCTTCTTATGTTATTACCAATGATGTGCTCGAGAGATTTAAATAAAAGACGTGAGTCTTTCAAATAATATAATCCAACAATTGCTTCGTTTGACGGGGATACTTTTTTCGAAGCGGGTTTTTCTATAAATCTCTTAATAAATCCAGCTTTATCCTTTTCTACTACACCAAACCTTCTTGGATCGTTGACTTTCTTTACACCGATAACCGAGTGTTCATTATTACACATCCTTTTTAAATCAACATCGAATAATGTATCACCCAGTATAATAAGTACATCTTCTTTCTTTTTTGGAGAAAACTCTGTCTTTGCACAGTAAATCGCATGACCCAATCCGTGAGCTTCTTCTTGTACGACATATTCAAAATTATATTTGAAAGTCTGGTTTATATACTCTTCGATCCTGTCACCTAAAAATCCCGTAACAAAAATAATAGAAGATGCAATTTTATCTTTAATTAGTTGATCAACGATATAAAATATCATCGGTTGTCCTGCAACATTTAAAAGGACTTTAGGGGTTGTGAGTGTGTGAGGTCTCAATCTTTTTCCGAAACCTGCAACTGGAATTATTACTTTCACTGTTTAAGTATGTTTTTAATTTTAGCTGGGAATTTATCTAAAACCTCACTTAATTTCGAGATGTCCTTTCCTCCTGCAGTAGCAAGCTGAGGTCTACCACCTCCACCACCGCCGAGTTCCTTAGCGACATCCGATATTAGTTTTCCCGCATTGAGGTTATTTTCTTTGATTAAATTATCACTGACAGCACAAACTAAGTATATTTTGTTATTTAGTACTATTGCGATAAGTCCAACACCATTCTTAAGCTTCTTTCGAAGTTCTTCTCCGACTTCATTAAGTTCCTCCATGCTTTGGAGGTCCATCTTTGTCGAAACAATTGTAATGTCTGCGTGGTGAGATGATTCAGTGATTATGTTGTCTAATTGTTTAAAAACTTTCTTGAGATTTTGTTTTAATAATTGTTTTTTAGTTTGTTTTTTCTCTTCCAAATAATTTTCTCGTACTCTGTAAAGAGATGCTATTGTTGAATCTTGATAATCAATAAGTTTTTTCATTAATTCAACATCTCTAAAATCAGCACCTTCAAAATCTTTTTTGAAATTGTCAATCGAGGTTTTAAAATTATTTGAATATTTTTCAGGAAGTTCAGAAATTAGTTTTTCAATTTCAGTAACTCTTTCATTTATATATTTTATGATTCCTTCACCTGTTATGGCAAATATTCTGCGGACACCAGACGAGATACTCTCTTCTTTAACAATCTTGAATAATCCGATATCGTTCGTAGAGGAAACGTGTGTTCCTCCACAGAACTCTATACTAAATTTATCATCAACAATAACGACTCTAACTTTATCTTCATACTTCTCACCGAAGAATTTTTTTACATTCGGGATTTTGTTTGCTTCTTCAATCGAGATGTCTTTCAATGTCTTTAGAGTAATATTTTCCTGAATTTTTTTATTTACAATGTCTTCAATTTCCTTGAGTTGTTTAGTTTCAACCTTTTGAAAGTGAGGGAAATCAAATCTCAGGTACTCATCACTAACAAGTGATCCCATTTGCTTTACATGATTTCCGAGGATTTGCCTTAAGGCTTCATGCAGTATGTGAGTCGCAGTGTGATTACGTTGAATTGAACGACGCCTTCTATAATCTACTTTTGCAGTAACACTTTTATCTAGTTCAGGAATGTCTGTCTTGTTCTTTGTTCTGACAAGAACTGAATATTTGTTCGGGACGTCAATGACATCTAATTCAGTTCCGTTATTTGTTACAATTTTTCCAACGTCACTTATTTGTCCACCAGCTTCTGAGTAAAAAGGATTTCTTGTTAATACTAATATATTTTCGGATGGATTCTTTAACTTGAACTGTTTTACGATTTTAGTTTCAATCTCTTTTCCCTCAATTTCCCATGGATTGTATACACTATTTTCCCCAATATCTTTTTCGTCGAATTCAAAATCTTTTGAATCAGA
>JAEORV010000137.1 GCA_016840695.1 Promethearchaeota archaeon | reverse complement strand
CGGTTCGATTGACCAGGTCGGCTGGAATCGCGCCCCCGAAAGCACCTTCGACATCACGTTCTACGCAAACGACACTGCCGGGCACCAGGTTTCGCTGGCAGTTTCCGTGACGAAAGATGTCACAAATCCCGTGATAACGATCTATTCCCCATCTACGGATCAGGTTGTTAATGCAACCGCTCCGGCGTTTAACGTGTGGAACAACGACACGAACCTCAACTATATGTGGTACACCATTGGTTCCAACAACACCAAGCATATCTTCGATTTAAATGATTCTATAGACCAGATAGGCTGGAATCGCGCTCCAGAGGGCACGGTAACCTTAACATTTTATGCAAATGATAGTGCTGGAAATCAAAATTCTGATTTTGTTAATATTGTAAAAGATACTGATATAACACCACCAAGAATCAATTTTATTAATCTTGTAAACAATTCAATTGTTACAAATGTGTTTAATATAACCATAGAAGTAATAGATCCTAATGAACCAGCATCTAATAATGTTGTAGCAAGTATTTCAAATAGTACATACGATTTTCAATTGAATCTAACATTGCTCAAGACACAAATTCCTAACCAATGGACAGTAGAATGGTCAGACATCGATGTTTATAATTTCGGTGAGTATTATATAAACATAACAGCAATAGATAGCTCAAATAATAATAATATAAACTCAACAGTATATATTATAATTGAATTTGTTAACGATGTTAATGCTCCAACTTTGAAATTTCTCACATTAGCTAACGGAACTACAATTACAAGTTCAGGTATTTTTGATATTCAAGTTAATATTACAGATGATTTTAGTACTCCTGAAAATGGTAGTGTTTATGTAGAAATTTGGAGGAATCCATTGGAAATCAATACCACGATGGAAAATATTGGTAATGACATTTGGAGATTTATGTGGTCAAACCTCTCACTTTACCCTAATGGAGATTACACGATAATTATAAGAACAAGAGATTCTTCTTTAAATAGAAACAATAATTCAATAATTTTATACATTACACTTAATATCGGAAGCGGTCCAGGACCCACTCCTGGTCCTGATGGTTTCGATCTACTGGGATTCTTATTAAGTCCGTTGGGGTTATTGCTTATGGGAGCTATCGCTGTTGGTGCTATAATTCTCGTGGTGGTCATTTCAAGAAGAAAGGGATCTAGGGACATTGAGAGAGAAAGGATCAGCGTATTGACAGGTAAAAACATGTGTGAAATCTGCGAGCATTTCGAACCTGAGGATAAATTCTGCAGAAAATTCTTAGTTATGAAACCAGAAGGCCAATACGATTTTTGTAAGGGCTATAGTGCTAAAAAGCAGAAGAAAGAAGAGGAAGTAATCCATATAGAAGAGTTAAGTGAGGAGGAAAAAGCTGCTCTATTGGAACCGTTAAAAGATACATTATGCATATCGTGCCAACATGTAGATATTCAAACACGACTTTGCAAGAAATTCATGAGTTATGCTCAAGTGAGCAAAAGTGCTTTCTGTAAGGGATATAGAAAGATTCAAGAAGATACTGAGACAGCGAAGGATGAGAAAGTTAAAGGAAAAGCTCCTTCTGCGAAATTAATGGGCCCACAAATGTGCACTGTATGTATTCATTACGAACAAGATACAGGATTTTGCAAAAAATACTTGACATTCAAAACTCTCAAAGCGAATGAGGTATGTAAAGGTTTCAAAAGAGATAAAAGCAAAAATCCAAATTTTATAGAAACACCTCCACAAAACGATGTAAGTAGCGACGATGAAAAACCAAACAGAGATGAGCGGATAAACAAGATATTAGATATGGTTGGGAGGGATGACGAGACTCCTGCTCCACCAGCGATTGATAAGCCAAAAGTTCCCCCAGGTCAACCAAAACCTCAAAATCTATGTCGTTCTTGTCAATATTACGAAGTAGAAACAGGTTTCTGTAAAAAATACTTGACTTACAAACAGCTTAAACCAGGAGAATTATGTAAGGGATATAAGAAAATTTAGGAATAGGATAAAAAGAAGCATTCAAGAGTATCTATTTCAAATAATCTTCTATTATATTATAAACAATTTCTAAAGTTTCCATATCCGGTAAGAAAGTTAACCTTACATGATCCTTTCCGTAATTTCCAAATCCAGAACCGTATACAGTGCACACACCAGTATTTTTAAGCAAGTCGACGACGAATTCCTTATCGTTTTTCCATTTAGAAAATTCATTAAAATCAATTTTGGGAAATATATAGAAAGCACCATCAGCGTTGTTTACACGAACACCTTCAATTTGTCGCAATCGTTTAAACGAGTAGTCTCTTCTCTGTTTTAGCTTATGGACCATATCATCCGTATGCGTTCCGGGATTTTTCAACGCTTCAATTGCAGCATATTGAGCTATAGAGTTTGCGCATAATCTTGCTCTTGCCATCTTGGCTATGCTTTCTTTTAATTCAGTAATTTTATTTTCAGGGTCATAATAATAAAGATAGCCAAGCCTCCAACCTGTTGCAAGGTGGGCTTTAGAGAATCCATTCATCCCTATGATCGGAACATCCGTGCTGTTTGAAGCGGGACACGTGTATTCCTTTTCAAAGATTATTTGATCGTAAATTTCATCAGATATTATAGGTAAGTCATGCTCTCCAGCAATATCAATTATTTCTTTAACTTCTTTTTTGCTGAAAACAACTCCAGTAGGATTATTTGGAGATCCTAATAATATCGCTTTAGTTTTTTCGTTTATTTTTTTTCGTAAGTCATCAATATTAGGCGCCCAATCATTCTCTTCGTCTAATTCATATTCAACAGGGATGCCATCAAAAAATTTTGCATAATTAATGTATACGGGATAAGAAGGGCCTGGAATGAGGATCTCGTTATTGTTCTCCATTAATCCAGACAGAATGAAGAAGATTCCTTCAGTAACTCCAGATGTTACTAAGATATCTTCAGTAGTTAAATCAATAGAATTTTTATTGCTTTCAAATTTGCATATTTCTTCTCGGAGTTCAGGAACGCCTAACGAGTCGACATAAAAGTTTTGCCCTTCCAAAGCGGCTCTAGCCATTGCATTACAAATATAAGCTGGAGTTTTAAAATCATATTTAACAGGATCACCTATATTAAGGTGATACACTTTTTTTCCACTACTTATTACCTCGTTAGCGATTACAGCAATATCCCTAATTGCATATTCTAATCCTTTTAATCTCTGAGAAACCATGTACTACAATTCTTTATTGTTTATTCATTAAACCTTAAACAGAATTTTATATTAGAAAGGAAAGGAAAGCTAAATAATTTTATTAAAAAAATAGTGATTTTGTTTTATATATAATCAATTGTATCTTGTGTGTTTTTTTGATTTTTTCGAAGTCCTAAATTTTAAATTATCTTAATTTACCATTTATATGAGAAATAAATAATATGTTAAAAAATTTGAAATAGTACTGAAGGGTTAAGTAATGGTTTACTTTGAAATTAGCCGAGTTGGGTTCAATTGTGGTCGTGATAAAGTTAATTGTTCACTCTATCCTGACAAATGCATGGAATGCATTGAAAACCATATTAAGAAACTAGGTTTTAAAATACATTCTAATATCAAGATCATAGAGATGGATTCGGAAGATAAACGCCTCCAGATGTTCCGAGAGTTGATTTGGTTAAAATTTTTGAATGTTTTAAATATTAAACATATTATACTAATGGATATTAATTCTGGATTGCCATTTCTTAATTATCCTGTATCAGAAGCGGGTATCGATGCGAGCCTCTTGTCAGGATTCATTCAAGCAAACATCACTTATTCAGAATCTGGGAGAGTATCAGATTCAGACTCAACACCAGCAGTAAAGCACCATTTCTTCGAGTTTCAATATCAAGACTTTAATATTTTATTAAGAAACGGAGAATTTGTTCGGCTGTGCTTAATTCTTGATCAAAAGGGATCTAGCACATTGAAAACTATTGTTAATAACTTTCTCGACGAATTTGAGAAAAATTATCGAAATAGACTCGAAAACCTTCGAAGAACTGGAAATATTGCTTTTGCGGGTTTAGAAGAGTATGTTGCTGATGCTTTCGATGTCCAGTTGGTTTTTCCCATGGTTTTAGCTCACACCATTGCACCTGATGTATTAGAGGAAATAAATAGAAATAATATTCAAACAGCGGTTCTTAAATTCGCAAGAGAGTTTCTTTCTTCGAAGCCGTTCTTTTTTATATATAGCCTGCTCCATGAAGTTAAAGATATTGTAAATTTAGAAGCTAAAATTGTCTTATATGAGATATATCAACTTTTAAAAATGAGAATCATTATTCCAACAACTATAGAAGCTGCTAAGACGAATGTTAAAACCTTCCAAGAAGCTCATGCTAGAAAAATTGCGCATAGCCAGGTAATATCCAACATTATTCATAATGAAAATGAGTTAAATGAGTTGAAGGAAAGAGCTAAAAGGATGAATGAAGACGAGGCAAGAAAATCCATGTTGCTTTTTATCAGGAAAGGAAAAACAGCTGAAAAGGCTAAAATATACAAAGAAGCGCAGATGGAATACGAAAAAGCGCTATATCTGGCATCAGGTTTTAACTTTGAAAGGGATGTAGGAAAAATTTCATTCATGATATTAGAGCTTGATAAGAGAAATACAGAAATGGAACTTGAATATGCAATGAATGCAGGAGAATCAGCAGAAAAAAAGAAGAATTACATAGACGCTATCCGGCACTTTAAGAAAGCAATCCAAATCCTCGAGCAAAATCCAAATCCAAGTAATGTTGAGACATCAATAAAAAAAATAGAGAAGAGAATTACTAAGCTTCAAGCAAATATTTAACTGAAATGTGTGCAAAGAATAAGTTTTTGAATAATTATAAAACATATATACTTACATTTTTAGCAAGTTTTCCACCTCAAATAAATGCATCAATATTCGTATTAAAATCAATTTTTAGACTACTAAGTATTTAAATACTTAAATTATCATGTTAAAATCAATCCATTCATTTGACTACTAAGGTAAAAAATTATTGACGATTATTGAAGATAAGTCTGCATATCCGTATATTACGACATTCAAGAAAGAACCGTTTAAATCTTACGCTCAAGTCAAAAGAAATGAAATTGGAGATTTTTATCTTAGTGAACATGAAGGAGTTATTGAATTCTTTACTTATTATAAAGAGAATTTGTTTTTAGAGAATTCTTTAAATTTAGAAAATGTTTATTGGTTTCTTTTGCTATGTACATACTTAAAAGAAGATATAGCAGAACTTCAAGACGATTTATATAATTTTATAGGAAAATGTGAAGTTATTGTCGGTGATAAAATTGGATTTAACTTTTCACCAAACTCGCAACAAAAACAACCTGATATATGGTCAACATATTTTGCATTAGCTAGCTTGAAATTATTAAATTTTTTAAGCGTATATCTTAGAAGCAAGGGAGAGGTTAATGTGAGAAAAGGACTCCTTAATTTTGTTCAAACGCATAGAACAGACACGGGATACTTGCATTGTCATGATAAAAATTGTAAAATAGATAATAAAACT
>JAEORV010000136.1 GCA_016840695.1 Promethearchaeota archaeon | reverse complement strand
ATCATGAAGAGGTAGAAGAGGAAGAATACAGGAAGATCGTAGAAAATGTTATATATGTTGAAAATGGGACCAAAATAGAATTTAAAGATCCCAATTGTTATGTTTCTTTTTACCACGCAGGGCACATGCCAGGCGCTTTAATGATATTAGCAAAAGTAAAGAAATTTAGGTTTTTATACACGGGAGATTATACCTTTTGGGATATTACTCCATTCGCAGGTACAAGAAAATTCTTGGAACAAATGTCGCGGCCTATTGATTTCCTATTAATCGATTCTACTTGTGCGTATGAAGAATTTGATAGTATATCTGATCAATTAAGTAACCTCATGCTTTTCTTAGAACAAAAAACAGATTATGAAGATAATTGCTTGATTGGAGCAGATCCATCAAGTCTAGCCATTACCTTCATGTTAACAATTTGGCGCTATTTCAGGAAAAAACAACTGAGACGTAATTATAAGAAAAGACCAAATATATACGTGGATATGATGGTAAGAAAGAACATTCAAGTTATCAATCATCGATACGAATACATATACGGTCCAATTTCGAAACTGATTAAGGACAAAGCAAATCCTTTTAATTCCATTAAATTTCGATGGTTTGATTATAAGGATTTGGATTTTTTGAGATCTAAAAATAATATAATTATTTCGCACCCTCCAGACCTTTCCTACGGGATCATTAGAAACATAGTCAATAGCGTTGGGAGAAATCCACATAATTTAGTGTATCTCGCAGGAGCTATTCATGAAGAGCCTGGATCTGGATTAATAGATCTAATTTCAAATGGTCCTGATAAGTCTGAGAAATCTCAATTTGAAGGAGACAACATCACAAAAGAAGTGAGCAATGAAAAGATAATCGAAGAAACTGAAACTGCTGAAAAATTAGATGATGAAACATTAGATAAAGAAGATGAGGATTTACCAGTAAAGGAAGATGATGAAGAAGAGGAAGCATTTTTCGAGAGTTTCGTGGAAAGCGGAAAAGGAGGTGTCCCATTAATTAATTTTTCTGAGACATGGAAAGCACCATTTCGGGCGATGTTATTGAACACCTTTGCTCCCAACCTTAACATAAAATTACACGCAGATAAAGTTCAGCTATTCGAAATGATCAAAATTTTAGAACCAAAAGAAATTTGTTTTTTCCACCAAAGTCCTAAGAGATTAGTTGATGTCTCGCAAGAAGTTAAAGCTTTAGGATTTGAAAAAATTTCGGTTTCTCAAAGAAATAAGCTTGTTGTTCTTAATCAAAAAGATGAATGATAAATTTGTATTAATTCCAAATATTCTGAATTTTAATATCATAAACATTAAGTTTTAATGCGTTAAACCTATTTTTTAATTGTAAAACTACGAATTTAGTATAGGTGTGTAGAAATTTATAATGAAAAAGTAATGGATCACTTTAGAAATCCTCGCAATATGGGTGAAATGAAGGATGCTGATGCCATGGGTGAAGTAGGAAATCCTACATGTGGCGACATGTCTTATATCTATATTAAAGTAGAAGGTGATAAAATTAAAAACATTTCATTTCAAACTTTTGGATGTGCTGCTGCAATTGCCACTTCAAGTATGGTAACCGAAATGGCAAAGGGAAAAACATTAGAAGAAGCGATGGAGATTACTAGAAATGATGTAGCAGAAGCATTAGATGGGCTCCCTCCTATAAAAATGCACTGTAGTAACCTTGCTGCTGATGGTTTACACGATGCTATTAAAAAATTTCGTGAGAAGAATAAATCCTAAAGACAGCATATAATTCTACACTTGATATATTATTATAAATTTTATAGATATTTCTGTTATTATATTGAAATATCTCGTGTTTCTTTACAATTTATAATCAAAACATATAAGATTGCTCTTAGACATTTTTTTAATTAGGAGATAAAAAGGCTAATTATATGGAAGATCAATCACGAGAAAAAGTTAAAATCAAACTTGGTGGAATGACATGCGCATCGTGCGCTCTAAAGATTGAAACGCGCTTAAAAAATCTAGACGGTGTAAGAAGTTCAGTAGTAAATTTTGCAAACGAAGAGGCTACTGTTGAATATAACCCTATCTCAACCAGTTATACCGAATTTAATAAAGCCATTAAAGATTTAGGGTATAAGGCATCGTTAGCTAAGATAGATCTAAGAATTATTGACTCACTCTCTCAAGAAGATTTTGAACAATTGGTAGAAAACTCCAAGAACATAAAAGGAATTTACGAGATAAGAGGTAATTACAACGCTTCTAAACTTTTTATCGAGTTTAACGAATTGGAAATCGATGAAAACAAGGTTTATTCGAATATCAAAAAACTTGGTTATAAATTGGAAAAATCTGCCAGTGTAATGGATAAAGACATCCAAAAACATAAGAAAGAAATGAATTACCGAGTTAGAATTCTTGCGTTATCTTTGGTATTCATGTTAATTATCACGCCGATTAGTTGGTTTGTTGTAGATTCATTTATAAGAAATTTAATACTTTTCTTCCTGGCTATTGGTAACTATTCTTTTGCTGGCTCCTTCTTTTTAATTGGTGCGTATAAATCCTTAAGAAATAAATCTGCTAATATGGATGTACTAGTAACATTAGGGACAACTACCGCTCTCGTATATTCAATATTAACGACCTTTTTTATAGAAGGAAAAACATTTTACGAAGCCATGAGCATGATTTTAACTTTCTTGCTAATAGGAAAGTATTTCGAACATAAAACGAAAGGACAAACATCTGAAGCTATAAAAAAATTGATAGGTTTACAGCCAAAAACCGCTACTTTATTAAAGGACGGGAAAGAAATCGAAATCCCTATAGAAGAAATTGAAGTGGGCGACGTTTTAATTGTCAGACCAGGAGAAAAAATACCTGTTGATGGAAAAGTTATTGAAGGGAAAACTAAAATAGATGAATCAATGATTACAGGCGAAAGTCGATACGTAAAGAAAGAAGTTGATAGCGAGGTTATTGGGGCAACCGTAAATCAGACAGGGCTGATACGTATTAAAACAGAAAAAATCGGAAAAGACACTCTATTGTTCCAAATCATTGATTTTGTAAAACAAGCTCAAAGCAAGAAGGCAGCGAAGCAAAAATTAGCAGATAAAGTCAGTAATTATTTTGTTCCTATTGTGGTTTTAATTGCTACTGGTGCATTTCTATATTGGTATTTTATAGCAAATATTGGTTTAGAATTATCATTATTGGTTTTTACATCAGTAGTGGTTATTTCATGTCCTTGTGCGTTAGGATTAGCAATACCTACTGCCGTTATGGTTGGAACTGGAAAAGGAGCTGAAAATGGACTTCTTATAAAAGGAGGTGATTCTTTAGAAGCAATAAATAACATAAACACAATAGTTTTTGATAAAACTGGTACGTTAACAGTTGGAAAACCTAAAGTATCAATCATTCTTTCTGAAAAAGAACTAAAAGGAGATGGTTATGATGCAATGGATTTATTATTCTATGCGGGAAGTGCAGAATTAGGTTCAGAGCACCCTATTGCGCGAGCTATTATAGAAGAAGCCAACCAAAAAGAATTAGATCTTGAAGAGCCGAAAGAATTTGAAGCTATTCAAGGTAAAGGGATCAAAACCTCAATCAAGGCAAGTGTTGTTTTATTAGGAAACGATAAACTAATGGAAGATTATGCTATCTCTCTGGAAGAATATAATAAAAAGTTTAACGAGTTTCAAGAGGAAGGTATAACAACAATCCTGATTAGTATCGATAACAAAGTTCGGGGTATCATAGGTATTTCAGATAAGTTAAAGGATCAAGCTCCTTATGCTTTAGAAACATTGAGAGAACTTGGAATGGAAATATATATGATCACGGGTGACAATAAACAAACGGCTTTAAGTATTGGTAGTCTTGTAAAAATAGACGATAAACATCTTTTAGCAGAGGTTCTACCAAACGAAAAAGCACTCACGATTCAAAAATTACAGGAATCAAGCGAGAATAAGATTATTGGAATGGTAGGAGATGGCATCAACGACGCTCCTGCCTTAGCTCAAGCAGATGTTGGAATTGCCATTGGTTCGGGAACAGATGTTGCAATTGAAACGGCAGATATAGTGTTGATGAGGGGAGATCTTCGTAATGTGGTTTCAGCAATTAATTTATCAAAAAAAACATATAAAAAAATGATTACTAATCTCTTTTGGGCGTTTATTTATAATTTAATTGGAATCCCTATAGCCGCGGGCGTTTTATATGGTCTAACAGGATTCTTTTTACCTCCATATCTCGCAGCAGTCTTTATGGCTTCGAGTTCTGTCTCAGTAGTGGCAAATGCATTATTCTTAAAACGATTTGATCCAAAAACTCCCCAACAAGTAGAAGAAGAACTTCTATTACGATCTCAGCAAAAAGTAATTGATCCAGTTTGTGGTATGGAAGTGGATCCTGGACGCGCGCTAGAATATGAGTATGAAGGAAAAACATATCATTTCTGCAACCCAAACTGCGAGGTTCAATTCAAGCGAGATCCTGAAAAATTCAAGAACTACGATAACATTGATCCTAAACTAATGCATGTTTCAATTGAAGATGCTCCTAATCAAAAAACGGATGATGAGGAACAAATAGAGGTATTAAAATGTGAACAATGTGGATACCTCGAAGAATTACCCGAACACTGTGGGAAACCAATGCATGAAGAAGGAAATCAATTAGTTTGTTGGATGGGTGCTAGTTGCGGTGCTCAACCAATTCCTACTCATTGTAATAAGCAAATGAGCGTAATTAAAATCCAAAAAGGAGAATTAAGCAATATTAAGCATAAAAAAGAGGTTGATAAAGAAGTGGGAAAATTAAAGTGTATTGATTGTGGAATAGAGCAAGAAATTCCAATGCATTGTGGTCAACCAATGCATAAGGAAGGAGATCGATTAGTTTGTTGGATGGGTGCAGGTTGCGGTGCTCAACCAATTCCAGAACACCATGGAAAACCAATGGATGTAATCGAGTAAATTTTTTTTTATTTTATTATATAAAACTATAAAATGAGGTGGTTGGACATTACAAATGAATTAAAATGTAGTAAATGTGGTAATATTATTGAGACCATTCCAGTTCATTGTGGTCAAGACATGACCATTAATGAAGAAACTGGACAAATGGAGTGCTGGATGGGTCCCGAATGCGGTTATGTAAATTTAAATGAACTTTTTTGTGTCAAATGTAAAAAAACCGCATGCTAATTATTGAAAAATCTAAATTAATAGAGATTTTTATAATGAAATTAATATTTTTGGGATTTTATTAAGTCTTTTTAAGCCTATATAAGTTTAAAAGGCCATACGATGTTATAGTCATTCCTATGAAGATGAATAATGCAGCTATCGCAAAAGAAGTATATGCAGGATCCATTCCTCCAGTCCAAGATTCCTGATTTATAAAATAAGAGGTTACTGCTGAACCCACGTTAGCACCTAATCGTATGGCGTAGCCTAATACCACAAGAAGAGCATTTCTTCTATAAAGACCTGTTGATTGAATTCCTAAATATAGAAATCCTACTAAGAAAAAGAGTGATTGAATACCAATGACTCCCACTA
>JAEORV010000135.1 GCA_016840695.1 Promethearchaeota archaeon | reverse complement strand
TGAGCCTAAAAACTGAGGCTTAGAGAGATTCTTTATAAACGTATTTATCTCGCTTGTAGAAAGCAAGTTAATTTTGTTTGTGATGCTTTTCTCCAAAGTATCGCCGCGAATTTCAAGTTCTTCTCGTAGATCTTCAGATTCTTCTGGTTTACTGTTGATATCTTTCATTTACTTCTCGTTCTTTTTGAAAATTTTACTTCTCAATTAAGAAATAGAACTTATTCAACTTAAATTTTTTGAGTAATAAATAAAAGCAAATTACCAGAAAGCCTTCTGAAATTTCTTGATAGTGGATTCAAGCGAATCTTCGATACTTTCTTCAAAGTTCTCAAAAATACTCACGTCACTATCCCAATTAGTTAATATATCCTCGGGATACTTGTCAAAAAACTTCTCGATTATGTTTTCCATCTCGGAGATGGCTTTCTTTTCTTTAACTTTTGGATTGGAACTTGCTACAAATATAAAATTATTCCGCTTTCTAATGCTAAAGCGCTTGTTACTCAATTGAAAGTTCGAAAGACCCCCTTTGGCAATTTCTTCCGCAAATGAATTCAAAGCGCTCATCAAGGCTCCAAAGAGTTGTTCATTTAAGCTCTCATCGTGTAATCTCGAGAATACGGAGATGCCATCCGATGTGAGGATCCAAACATCTTGAATAACCTTGACCAATTACATCAACAATCCGAAAATTTATTCTTATATACTAGTAATGGTTTTGCGATAAATAAATGGGATGTATTTCGAATAAAAATTTTTCAATAATCAATGATAGATATAATTGCTGTACTATTTTAATGAAAAAACGTGAAAATGATGATTTGGAAAACCAAGATTAGCCAGATGATGGGAACGAAATATCCAATCATAATGGGTGCGTTCGCCGTTATTGGAAAAGCCGAATTTGCAGCACCGTTTTCAGAAGCAGGTGGCTTAGGAATTATTACCGCGTTAAATTATAAAAACAACGATGAATTCCGGGAAGAGCTCAGAAAAATGAAAAAGTTAACGGATAAGCCTTTTGGAGTCAATTTCTCGATCATGCCGCCCTATTTCATAGAACAAAGAGGCCGCGGGCGGGACGAGAATTTTTACTTGGAGTTTACTGATACGGCAATTGAAGAAGGCGTGAAGGTATGTACCACTTCTGCGTATCAAGCGCCAAAGATTGGAAAGAAGCTCCACGATGCGGGATGTTATTGGTTCCATAAATGTACCACTATGAAGCACGCAATCTCGGCTGAGAATGCAGGGGCTGACGCGATAACGATAGTAGGACTGGAAGGCACTGGTTTTAAGAATCCAAATCAGAATACCACTCTCATTAATATGACAATGGCAAAGAAAATGCTAAAAACGCCATTAATTGCTGCGGGAGGGATTGGAGATGCCAGGGGATTTCTCGCAGCGCTCGCTATGGGAGCGGATGCGGTGTGCTTCGGAAGTGCAATAATGGCAACCACTGAGAGCTTGGCACCCCGTGCGTGGAAAAAGAAATGCATCGAACAGGATATCTTTGACGAGAGGTTCTATAAGAAGATTTATCATCTCACGCTGAAGGATTCCGCTATACATTCAATGGCAGTAGGCCATTGCGACGAAATCGTGTCGATTAAAGAATTTATCGAAGATAAAGTAAACGGTGCCATAAAAATCCTTAATTCATGGGGTTTTGAAGGAACAGAATTTAACACCTTAGAAAAATAACAAGAACTATTATTAATTAGAATCATTTTTTAGAATTATAACACGTTCATTTTTTAAATTGAAAAGCATGTCCTACAATAAAATTTCGGAGAAACTTAAACAACAGTTCGAGGAAATCGTCGGAAAAGCGTATTGCTTCGATGAAAAAGAAATTATATGGACTTATGCTTTTGGAGGCGCCATTTTTGAAAGAGAATGGATGCCAGAACTAATCCTCATGCCTCAAAATGCGGAACAAGTCGCAAGGGTTTTAATGCTCGCAAACAAGAAAAGAATTCCAGTAACACCACGAGGGACTGGAACCAGCCTTTCAGCAGGCACTCAAACTCCTTACGGGGGAATAGTATTAGAGTTAAGTCAAATGAATAAAATTCTATCCATGAGCATCCATGATAATTTAGTAGAAGTCGAGCCAGGAGTCGTGTGCGATGATTTAAACGAAACATTAGCCCGACATGGATATTTTTTTCCTCCCGATCCCGGTTCAAGCGCAGTAGCAACGATAGGAGGCATGGTAGGGAACAATTCGGGGGGAATTCAAGCGTTCAAGTATGGAGTAACCAAAAATTACGTGCTATATCTCGAAGTCGTGCTAGTAGACGGAAGGATTTTGACTCTAGGGTCGGGCGTTTTAAAATCAGTTTCTTCTTATAATTTAAAAGACCTATTCATCGCCTCGGAAGGGACGCTAGGAGTTATTACAAAGATTGGGCTGCGGATTATACCCTTGCCAGAAAAGAGAAAATTGGGCTTCTTCATATTCGATGATATAGATGATTTGATCGAAGCAGTCATTGAAATAAGAGAGAAAGGGATCGTCCCTAACTTGCTGGAATTCTTGGATAAATACGTGATGACTGCAGTTTACGATTACTTAGGGGGAGAGTTTAAAAGTTATCCAGAGGGAAACGTGTTACTAGCCGAAATTGATGGGAAGAACCAGAAAGCCGTCGAGGAAGATTTTGCCATGATGTTTGATATAATCATCCGAAAGAACCCCAAATTTCACAAGATCGCAAAAACAACCGAAGAACGAGAAATATTAATAGAAGCAAGAAAAAAAAACCTGCCAGCGTTATCCAGGCTTGCTCCCACAATCTGCGTGGAAGATTGCACCGTTCAATTATCCAAGTTTGCCGAAGTCGTGAAAAAAATATGGGAAATCCCAGACAAGATTAACGCTCCAAATATTGGCGTTGCAACGATCGCCCATATGGAAGGCAACTTGCATCCCACTTTCATGTTGAACGAAAATATCGAAAAAGACGTGAAAGATTTTGAAAGAGCTCTTGATTACTTATATAAAGAAATCATTGTTCCTGCAGGAGGAACGATAACCGGTGAGCACGGCATAGGAAAAATCAAATCGCCATATTTTGAATCGGAACACGGTAATGAAGTCGCAAAATTGACTTCTCAAATAAAAAAAATGTTTGATCCCCAAATGATCTTAAATCCCGGGACGGGAAAGGGAGATAGTCGGGAGCTCAAAAAAGTAAAGCACATGAGAAAATTAAAAAACCTATCCGATTCTATTTTAGAACTGAATTGCATGAGATGCGGTTTTTGTACCGTATCTTGCCCATCTAGGATACACTACATGACAGAAGCGTACAGCCCTAGAGGACGTTTAAGTCTTCTTAACGGATTAGTTCACGGTGAAATAGAGTTGAACGAGGTTATAAACGATATTTTTAATGCATGTATGTTATGTGGTCTTTGCTTGATAAAATGCCCTGCCGGTGTACAAACCTTCCAAATCTTCGAAAAAACAAGGGAAATCATTCATAGACTCTCTAAAAATTCAACTCCTTGAAAGTAATATAAATAAAACATCCAATAATCTCAAGTTTTTAATATTAACCACTAGTAGTTATCATTAATGTATACTCTTTAGAGCTTTTTTATGGATAAAAAGAATAAAAATATTGACTAAAATTGATCAAACTCGTTTATTTTTTCCACAATCCCGTGATGGGGGAAATATGTGGGAAAAATTATAATATCCGTATGTTACGATTGCCATCACTAATCTTTTAAATGGAATAGATTTAAATATAAAACTATTCTTAATAGTTACAAAGAAAGTAATAATAATTAAAATTGATCACAAAATTTTTCAAAACAGTCACTCATACAAGTGCTTTCAAAAAAAAAACTGATCGAAAGAATTAAAACTACTTTCACGAAAAAAAAACAAAAAAAACGAATACGAAAATGAACAATAATTATAAGGATAGACTACGTCCAAATGCCAATTCACCTGTGGAATCCGATTCTTGTTGCGAAAGTCCCATGGTCGAATCCCGAGACGGAGATAACGTGTGCTTAAATTGTGGCATGATTATCGGTCGAAATCTCGTAGGAAACGAGCGAAGGGCTTACACTGTCGAAGAAGTTAACAAGCGTAGACGCACAGAACCTCGATGGAGAGAATTTGGTCCAAGAACCATGTTGCCAAACAGTAAGATTGACTCAAAAGGTCGATTAATTGGCGCAAAGGGTAAGACCTTATTTTCAAGGTTATCGAAGATTCAGAATTCATTAATCTCAAGCATCGAAAGAAACTTCTGGGAAGCCAAGCCAAAGCTCAAGATGTTAACGAGCAAGATGAACATCCCTGAACACATTAAAGAGACTGCTTGGAAGATTTATAGCGTCGTCGCTAAGAAGAAATTAACAATGGGTCGATCAATTGATGGATTCATTGCCGCTTCATTATACGCAGCAATCAGAGTACACGAATTCCCAAGACTGTTAGAAGAAGTGTGCGAAGCTTCAATGACACCAAGAAGAACCGTACACAGGTCTTTAGGAATGATCGTCAAGGAAGTCTTGCCAGAGCTCCACTTGAAATACAAGCCAATCACGGCCGAGCAATTAGTATTTCGATTTGGAAACGATCTCCAATTACCAATGGAGACGCAAAAGATGGCAATCAACATGCTCGTACAGGCTTCAAAGAACGGATTACTACGAACTGGAAAAGATCCAAAAGGTTTAGCGGCCTCAGTAATTTACATGGCTGCGAAGGCAAGCAATTGTCGTAAGACTCAAGCTGAAGTCAGTGAAGTTGCGAAAGTTACTGAAGTAACGCTTAGATCACGTAGTAAACAGATCAAAAACAAGTTGTAGGCAAGCAACTCAAAATAATTCCCCAGTGGGTACAACCCCGGACTTTTTTTTATTTTTTAGAATTTTTCCCTTATAAAATTAAATTTATTGAGAAGATTCACGCTTTATTAATTTTGCTCAGTTTCTTTTTATATTCTTCTGGATTTCCGCCCTCCATAATATAATCAACATAGACCTTTAGGCTTTTTAAAAACAAGTCTCCCGCCATCTCAAGGACCGTTCTCATGGATTCCTCGTCAAATTCCGTCCAAAGCGTTACTTCCACGCCCTCGCCTTTAGGGTTGAGGATGTAACCAATCTTCGTCATCGGACTGTCTTCTTGATCTGACGTAATTCTCTCGTTTGGTACGTTCTCTCTGACTATGTTTATCATGTCTCCCACATTGGTTTTTAAGAAATACTTGTCTTTTTCCAGTTCGGAAATCTCAGTTACTGCGATATTCCATCTAGGTAAAATCATGAGATCGTTTAAAATCTCGTAGACTTTCTCCACAGGGGCATTAATTTCTTTTTTTATATCTGCTCTTGGCATTCTACTCACTTTTTTTTCTATATTGTTGGGATTAGAATTATTAGTTAATTAATCAACTGTTGTTTAAAAGGTTTTTACATGGCTGTGAAAAAAAAAGACAGATTTATATAGTAATCGTGTAAATTCAATACTATGACATTTAAAGCTTTATTCATTGCCCATGCTCCCGATGCGGATTATAAAAAACATAGAAATGTAATTGATACTGGTATGTAT
>JAEORV010000134.1 GCA_016840695.1 Promethearchaeota archaeon | reverse complement strand
AAATCAATTTCTGAAGGAAGAGAATACTTGAAACAAAATCGGATTCCTTGTTATCATTTTCCCGATAGAGCCGCACATTCGCTTAAAACATTAATCAAGCGAGGCGAATTCTTAAAATTAACTCCTATTGACGAGTTAGAAATCCCCACTTTTGAAGTGAATAAAGAAAGGGTTCAAGAGATTTTTGATGTCGCTCGAGATGACGGGAGATCCGTGTTATTAAGTTATGAAACTAGCGAAGTTTTTGATTGTTACGGTATAAAAGCTCCTAAAACTAGATTAGCTCGAACTCCTCGTCAAGCAGGAGCATTGCAAGAAGTAACTGGTAGGGCAGTCATGAAGATCGTGAGCCCACAAATCATACATAAAACTGATGTGGGTGGAATCGCATTGAATATTGAAACCCCTCAACAAGCATACGAGGCTTTCATTCAAATTATCGATAAAGTTAAGAAATTTGGCCCTGCCAACGCAAGAATTTATGGGATAGAAGTACAAGAAATGATAAACTTCAAGAAAGAGAAGAAAAGCAACGAGATCATAGTCGGAATGACTAAAGACCCGGGATTTGGGCCATTATTAATGTTTGGGTCAGGCGGTATATATGTTGATGTTTTTGCGGATATTCATTTTGCTTTAGCTTACAAGTTTACGAAAAATGATGCAAGAAAATTAATAGAAAGTACTAAAATATATAAGTTATTACAAGGAGTAAGGGGTGAACCATCCTCCGATATAGAGGCTATTCTTGATGTGTTATTAAGATTATCTCAACTAGTTAATGATTTTCCAGAAATAGTTGAATTAGATATTAATCCCCTTTTAAGTTTTGTAAAGGGTTATAGCGCTGTTGATATTAAAATCACTATCCAATGTGATAGGCAAGCGTGTGAAGTAGTAGAATATTAAATAAAAATTAATCAAAAAAAAAAAGAAAAAAAGTGATAAAATTGGCAAAGCCTATTTACTTGTGCTCGTTAAGAAGGCGTTCAGGAAAAACCTTTTTGGCGATAGGAATGCTACAGAAGCTCCAAAAGGAAGGAAAGAAAGTTGCTTATTTTAAACCCATAGGAGTTCCTGTAGGGGCTCTCTCTGATAAACAAGATTATAGAGTTAGATTCATAATGGACAAAGTTTTTAAAACTGATTTACCTTACGAGGCAATATCTCCTGTATCAATTCCCTCTAGATATTACATCGATGCTATAGACGCAGATAAAAGGGAGGAGTGCACTAAACACATAAAAGAAGCATACGATAAAATCTCAAAGAATGTTGACTATGTTATCATTGAAGGGTCTCCGACGATAAGGAGCTTCGTTAGGGTTGGAATTGATGACGTGTCAATCGCTCAAGCTTTAGGAATCAATGAGTTAGTATTCGTGCAAACAGAATCTTCCGATAGAGTAATAGATAACTTTTTCTTCACGAAGAATTACTTTGAATTTAGAAATATTAACATTAAGGGACTCATATTTAACGCCATTGACTTTGACTATATTCCACGGATAGTAGAGTTATATGAGAATCACATAAAGAGATACGGCATCCCTATAATCGGAAAAATAGAAAAAAGCATGAAATTACTTGCTCCAAGGGTTTCTGAGATTCAAGAAGCCATAGGAGGCGAGTTAATTAATGAGAGTGCTTCTGCAGGATTACAAAACTGGGTACGGACGTATATCGTAGGCGCAATGAGAACTCAAGCAGCGTTAAAATATTTAAGGCAAGCAGAAAGCGCAGCAGTAGTCACGGGCGGTGATAGAGCAGATTTGATTCTAGCAGCCTTAGAAACTGACGTTTCTTGTTTAATCTTGACGGGATTCATTCAACCAGACACAAAAATCATTACAGCTGCTAACGACAAGGGTGTCCCAATAATTCTCAGTCCTTCAGACACCTATACGACGCTAAGAAACATGGAGAGGATGGAGACGCGGATTCAAGAAGACGAACTTGAAATCATAACGGAATTAATGGAAAAACACATGGATTGGGACCTTCTCTTAAAATAGTTATATTTTAAATTCCTAAACAACAATTAATTCCAGAACCTTTTTATTAATTTTACATTTTTTCATAGGAACATATTCTATAAAGATCAATTTTATAAAGCATTGAATTCAATGCAATTAATAACAAATATACATGAAAAAGAAAACCATATAAAGTGATAAAAACATGTCAGAAGCAGCATTTATTGGCGCTATTGTTCTATTTATCATCTATTTGCTTGTAGTTACTTTATTCCTAAAGATTGCTTTAAACATTATCGGGGCAAAGAAAACTGATTTTGGAGAAGTCTTCATAACAGCTCTTATTTGTGCGATTATTGCCGCAATTTTCACATTTCTCGGAGCTTCTCCCATAGGAATACTTTTCATCATAATAGGTGTTATTATCATCATCTATTTCATAGGACAGCGCCACGACATCGGATTTTGCCTAGCTATCATTGTAGTTATTGTAGCCTTGGTTGTTTTTATAATCGTATATATAATTGTAGTAGCAATCTTGGGTTTATTCGGAATTGTTCTCTCCATATTCGTTTAAATCAAATATTTTTTTTTCTGTTTTATTCATTTATAACATCAAATAGAACCATCTTTACGGTAGTGTAAAGTATAAATATGTTATATCCTTATATCCTATAAGTTAAATCTATTGATTTATACTTACAAATCTAGCATAAAGAAAATGAAATTATTGCGAACACCGGACGAGAGGTTCGAAAACCTCCTTGATTTTCCCTTTGAACCTCATTATGTAGAAATTGATGAAATCAGAATTCATTATGTGGATGAAGGACCCAGAGATGGAGAAATAATACTCCTAATGCATGGTGAACCTTCCTGGAGTTATTTATATCGTCACATGATACCTCCCCTCGTGGAAGCAGGATATAGAACGGTAGCTCCTGATTTAGTAGGTTTTGGTAGGTCTAATAAACCAGCGGAAACAAGCGACCATACATATCGTAAACATGTTGAATGGATGACTAAATTGGTAAAAGAGGTTGATCTTCAAAAAATCACTTTATTTTGTCAAGATTGGGGTTCATTAATCGGTCTAAGAGTTGCGATCGAAAATCAAGAGCGTTTCAGCAGGATATTCCTTACAAATGGGGGGTTACCAAATGGAAGCCGAGATCCACTACCAGCCTTTTTGATGTGGCGTGAAATGTCATTATCCATGCCTAAATTTTCTCTTAAAACGGTCATGCAAGGGGGTACTCACGGTAAATTATCAAAAGATATCATAAAAGGCTACGAAGCGCCATTTCCTGACGAATCATATAAAGCTGGACCTCGTATCATGCCATCGCTAGTTCCCGTGAGCACGGACGATCCTGAACATCAAAATAACATTGACGCGTTCAGAAAATTTAAGGAATGGAATATACCCTTTATAACAGCGTTTTCAGATAAAGACGCGCTTTCTAGAGGCGGAGAAAGAGTTTGGCAAAAATATGCTCCGGGAGCAAAAGGGCAAAAACATACGACAATTAAAGATGCTGGGCATTTTGTACAAGAAGAAAAAGGTTCAGAGTTAGCTAAAGTATTAATTCAGTTCATGAAAGATAATTCAATATAACATATTTTGTATCCACTTATCCTTTTTTTTTAACCATATTGATGAGTTCATGGTTCGAGAAAGTTTTGAACCTCCTCCATGAAACGCTCATACTGCTCTCGACGGATGTTGTGACCCGCACCTTCAATCTTGACCCATTTACAATCCTTACTTAAATCTACTAAATCTTGAGCCATTTTATCTTTCGTAATTCCCTTATCTGAGGTTATCAAGAGAATCGGACATGAAATGTTCTTTATGATTTCTTTCCAATCACGAGCGTCTTCTAGTAATCCGATAAGTATTTTTGGATTCTTTTCCCTGAAGAGTATTTTCGACTCTGCCCATGGTTGTACTTCCTCGTCAGACCACGTGGGGCTCCTCTTGTGACAGCTTTTTACTAAATCCTCGTAAGTTCCTTTAAATAAACGAGGAAGGATTAATTTTGCTAAAAACTTAAATACTCCCATCTTGATTTTTGACATTCCTTTTGTTCTAAAAGCTGGATCTTCCAGTATTATTCTATTCACTAATTCTGGATATTTCGAGGCGACCATTGTTGTCATTGCTGCTCCCATTGAATGTCCCATTATTTGAGCGCCCTCTAAATTAAGAGATTGAATTAACTTTGCGATATCTTGCGCCATCAAGTCATATGAAAACTCGTTTTCTGGGGTTTCTGTTTGCCCATGGCCTCTTGCGTCTGGCATTATTACTCGATATTCTTCAGATAACCTCTCGGCCACTGGAGAAAAGCATAATCCATTGTCCATAGCTCCATGTAATAAAATTACTGGTTTTTTGTTTCCATTTCCGTGAAAGTAGTGGATTTTATTATCGTCGTATTTTACATAATCAGATTTCCATTCCATTTTTTCCATCCAACTTAATATATATGTCTCTAAATCTATAAGCTAATAATAAAGGTTAAACTTATTTTAAATTTTTTAATCATCTTGAATAGAAAGTTTCTTCCACATCTTTTCGTAAACTATGAGAAAAAGGGCTAAAACTATGTAAATCAATGTTATATAATCAGAAGCTCCAAAAAAGACATTATAGTAGATATTAATAGAAGTATGGAGCACGATAGCTCCTAACAAATTTCCTTGAGATTTAATATAATACCAAGTGAATATTATCCCAAAAGGGATGTTATATAAAAATCTATACAGAAGTCCTATCCAACCTCCCCCTGCAAATCCAATAAAATGCAGAGGAGCATGCCATACGGACCATATGATTCCAATAATGAGACCTGATAGCAATGGATTATATTTTTTTAATAAAAGTGGTGTTGCATATCCTCTCCATCCAAGTTCTTCGTTTCCTCCTCCAAAGAAGAAAACATGTGGAAATACCAATGTCATGGATAATAGCGGTATGAAATAATTCACATCTATAGATATGGTTCCCACCAGAACGACAATAATTAGACCTCCTAATCCAATTACTAATGGAATAAAAAACGCAATGAGAAGATATATATTTTTTCCTTCAATCCCTTTAATTGGTTGGAGCAAATTTGATACGCCAGGATTCGAAGAATACAATCCAGAGATCAAGAAAGATGCTATAATAGATACGACTATAAGAACGATGATATCAAAGAGAAAGTAATCAAAATTAATATAATTAAGATAAAAAAAAGGAAACGATAAAAGGCCTGAAAGGAAACTGACTATCAAGATAATGCTAAAAGTTTTCCACCTCATCTTTTTAGAACTATCTTCACGATCAGACTCTGATCTTGAAGCTAGAATTGTAGCTGAAATCGAGGGACCAAATACTCCTATCAGACAAATCCAATTTAATAAAACAAAATCTCCAAGCGAAAGAAGTGGTGCTAAAAACTAGATACTCCACGAAATGGTGAAGGTGAGGGTAAAAAATAATAGTAGTTTACGCAAAATCTCGTCTATTTGCCTATCAGCCATATTAATCGTCTATAAATTCTTTTTTTTGGTTAATAATATATTTATGATACTTCTTTCTATAAAAAATATATTCTATTCCGTTTTTCATTAAGAAGTACCGAAAAAA
>JAEORV010000133.1 GCA_016840695.1 Promethearchaeota archaeon | reverse complement strand
AAGGATTTTCCAACATGCAAGACACATGAATGTGTAATGAACAAGGGATATAACTTTTGTCACGAATGTGAGGAATTCCCTTGTGAAAAATTACAGCCTATTGTCAATTTTGAGATTTTTGCACCTCACAATTCGAAAATATATAACTTGCTCATGATAAAAAAGCTCGGAATAGTAGAATGGAATAAAATTTGTGAAGAAAAGACTGATCTCTACTACCAAGGTCGAAAAGTAAAGTACGGCGGAGATCCTCTTACCTTAGAGAAAAAGGATCCGGACATGTATAAAAAAAAGAAGAAAGACAACTAAAGCTCAGAAGAAGCGACTCATAATTGAGTTCTTATTGATTTGGTATGCCGAGTATTTAAATAGCAATTTTACTATTATTTTTTAAAGTTGAAATGGAAGTTTATGATTTTAAAGAAATGTATTATTTGTTGAGAATTCAATGATGGAAGAGCGTCCGAAATTTTATAAACTAAACTATTCCGGGAAATTTGAGGAAATTATAACCGAAAATCCATTAGAGTTATTCACTTTATACACGATTTTAGGGATTTACATGCCAAAGGAAAAAAGAATGTATATTTGGGTGAGCAAAAACGCTACTCAAAGCTTAAGAAAGTTCATACCTCAAATTCGCGAGCTATTTAACATTGAATTACCAAATTTAAGGATATTAAGGAATATCACTATTGAATCCGGCGAGGAACCTTTTGATTTTTTTGAAAAGCTCGATTTCTCGAAAAACCAGCTCGAAGACCATATCGAAGCTCAAGAAGACAAGATTAAACCTGCGATGTCTGAAATTAATGAGCTAAAGGATAAAGTAGAAGAGTTGATCGATAAAGAAGAATACAATGAAGCAATTCAAATTTCAGAGAATATCATTGAAGCTGCTCAGAGAATTGACGATAAAGCACTGATTAAAGATCAAGAAGAGTTAATCTTGAGCTTAAAAGAACGAAGCAAGTTAAGAAATGTTGTATCCCACGTGATGGAAGAGGGTAATAGAGTTAAAGAAAAATATGAGGAGTTAATAAATTCAGAGAAATATATTGGAGCCCATAAAATAGTCAATCAATTCGTGCAAGAGAACGGCGAGGACATTGATTTAAATTCAATTCCCGAAATTGAAGCGTTATTATTGAAAGAAGAAAATATGTGGTACAATTTTAAGATTGAACAAGAAAGCAACATCCAAACTTTGAAACATTTCGAGAGTCAAATGGAAACTTGTTTCGAAAATAAATTGTTCCTACAAGCAAGCGATGTTATTGCAAAAGCAAAAGACCTGCTTTCTCTGGTGGGTGATGAAGAATTAGAAACTAAATGGAAATGTATTGAAAGGGAGTATTTTGAACACAGAGGAAAAAGTGAATTATTCGAAAAGTACGACAAGACAATCATGGAAGTTGAAACTTTGAAAGAAAATTCACAGTTTGGAGAAGCAATTTCAAAATTAGTTTCATTGTCAGGGGAAATGAAAGGAGAAGAATTTCAAGAGCATAAGAAGAAAATTAATGATATAAAAGAAGAACTCGTCATTAAAAAAGAGAGATTCGATAATTTTAATAATGAATTCATGGAATTAGATGAAAAATTAAAGGAAGAACAAGAGCATATGAATTACGATGATGCTCTATTCATCTGTAAGAAAATATTAGATGTTGCAGAATCTTATGAAAAAAAAGATTTAGTAAATAAATACTCTCAACTAGCAAATCAAATTGAATTAGAAGCAAAGGACGAAAATTACCGAAAAGTAAAAGAAAGATTAATAGAATTAGAAAAAAAAATACAAAAAGAGCAGGAAGAAAAAAAATTAGACTCCTTGTTGATAACTTGTGAGGAAATTATCGACCTTGCTAACAATAACGATAAAACAAACATAGTGGAAAAGTACTCGCAACTCTCAGAGCAAGTTAAAGAAAAAATAAAGAAAATTGAGAGAAAAGAAGAAGAATTTAAAGAGAAAATATATAGAGTAATCGAAGAAGTCTCTAAGCTAAGAGATGAAATAAAACTTGAGGAAGCCATTGAAAAAGTAGATAATATCTTAGAAGAATTAAAAGAACCTATATTTTCAGAGTATTTTACAAAATTAGAAGATATTAAAAACGAATTATTAATAGAGAAGGAAGGTCGCGAAAGCTTTAATAAGGAATTAAAAGAACTGGAGGATAAAATAGAAGTTGCTCGTCAAAATGACGATCTAGAATTGATTTTAAGTAATTCTGTAAAAGTCGTGGAATTAGCGAGAGATAACGAAAGAATCGAAATTGTGGAAAAATACACGCAATTAACTAACCAAATTAAGCAGGAAATAGAAGAAAATCAAGCTAAATTTGAACAAGAAGTAAAGGAACTAAAACAAAAAATTATTCAGGAAAGAGAAAAAAATAATTTCGAGATGGTACTAGAAAGCTGCGAAAAAATTATAGTACTTGCGAAATCAAGAGAAGCCTTTGATGTCATAGGGAAATATTCACAGATTATTAAAGATGTAAACCAAGAACGGGAAAAAATAGAAAAACTGGAAGAATTAAAAGAAAAAATTAATAATTTCAGCAAATACGGTATTGAATCCTTAAATGAAAGCGCTTTTCAGAAATCACTTGACTCTTTTGGGAATATAATAAGTCTATTGGAGGAATACAACAAAAAATACTAAGTGAGATACCATGAATGGAGACAACAAAATTGCAATAATTTCTCAAATAGACGATTTAAAGATAAAAGCTGCTAACCATTTCAGATTAGGGCAAGGAGATCTTGCTGTCATGGTTGCTGAACAAATTATTGAATTAGCGAATAAGTCTAATTTAGAATCGATTGTTAACGAGCAAAAAGATTTCATTGCTAAAGTCGAGGGAACGGATTTTGTGAAGAGTAAAATTCCCGAAATGATCTCGTTTTGCAATGATTTTAAGGAAAAATGTGATGAATTACTAAACGAGAACAAGATCATTGAAGCACACGAGTTAGTTGAAGAATTTAAGCGAAAATATGAACGTTATTACAACTTACACACCATACCTTCTGCTAGAACTGCCATTGCTAAAGAAGAGGAAGTATGGAAAGATTTCTTAAGTGGTCAAGAAGAGGTTATTCAACGATTAAAACAGCTAGAAGATCACTTTTACGAGAATATGATGAAAAATCAAAGAGGTGTAGCAAGCACTATCATTGAGAGAGCGTGGGATGAGATCTTTAAGCTTCCCGTAAGTTTCAAGGAGTATCAAAAGAGATGGGGTGCCATAGAAGACAATTTTATAAAACAAGTCCGGTACGAAGAATATGAAAGGGGCGCCAAGCATGTAAAGGGGATTGTAGAATCTCTAGGAATAAGCATAAAACTTAGAAATGAATCTCGATTTGAAGAAGCCCTTTCAATCGTGTCTTCTGAACTTGCATTGTTAAAAGAAGGTGAACTCCCTGATTATAAAGAGCAATTAGATAATGAAATTAAAGAAATAAAGGTAGCTCAAGAAAATTGTGCAAAATTGGATAATAAATTAAAAATCTTGGAAAAAGAACTTGAAGAAAATCAAAAAAAGGAACTTTTCGATATAGCTATTGAGAATTGTAAAGAAATCGTTAAAATATCTCAAGAACTCGGTAACAAGGCAATAGAAGATAGATACACGGATATTTTGAGGGATTTAAAAGAAAAAATTGAAAGAATAAGGATTGAAAAAGAAAAGCTCATGGAATTATCAAGAATGGAAGAGATTAAGATTAGTGTGAGCGCTTTAAATACTGAAGGTTTGAATGCTTTAAATAGTGGAGATACGCGAGAAGCTCTTAAAAAGTATAAAGAAATTAGAACAATATTAATCAATAACACGAAATAATGATATAAAGATATAATACATGAATAATGGCATGTGAGAATGTTCAAGGAAATAATTAACACTTTAGATTTCACTTTAAGAATATAGCATGCCTTTTTCTTCCTAAAACCATCCATCAAGCGTCGTGTTTCTCAAGGGCGCCTTTCTCTTTGATTTTCTCGGCTTCCACTTGAGAATTCGATTTTCTCCCAAAAATGGGTGCTGTACTAAGATATATTCGGTATAACGCTCGTTATCGTCGTTTATTAGCGCCAACACGCTCCCAAAGTGCGAGAGTATCTTACCGCCCTTTGGGCGAAACGACGAATAATCGTTTAAAGGAGCTGTCAGGACGATCAATGGCTTCGTTTTCTCGAGAATCTTCTTGATACCGCCTATTGCTCTCAACAAGTCTTCAAACGTTTGCTTTTCGTAACTTTCAAACAAGCGCGTGATTCCAGAGATCAACACGACCTTGACATGTTCGAGCTTGGAAAGTCTATTTTCTAAAAGTTCGACCATCTGATCCCACGTGAACGCTCGAGCGATTATTATGTTTTCCAAGACTGCTCGAGGCGATAAATGTTGCGAAATCGCGTATTTACTTATGTTGTACGGATTGAAACGATTATTGGCGTCAATAAAGGCAACTTTCACCCCATCACCAAGTCCTCCATTGGTCAGCGATTTTTGTACTATCACGGAAGTTGTGAGCAATACATTCGTTGTTTTTTTCTTATCTCCATAAAGTAAGTAAACTAGATCTCTATGGAAACCCCCCGATAATAGTTCGTCAAGCGTGGAATCTCCACTTGAAATGAGCGGACGGTTGGTGTATCTGTGAAATACCTTTAAACCTGAGTCAAACATTCCAAATATTAGTAATTATTATCAAGATAAAAGAAAAAATAGTCTGAAAATTTTGTGAAGTGCCGACATTTTTCTGAAATTGCCATTGTTAACATATAAATTAAAAACTATCGTTTCATTGTTCTGAAACAATAGTGCTTTTAAAAATAAGATTGTTCCGAAGGGATGGAGGGAGGATAGTGAAACTAAAAGTAAGAGTTATTCGTTAGGTAGAAGTTCTATATCTCCCGACGAAAAGAAGAATAAGTATTCGCGAAAAGTTCAAGATTAACCTTTATATTTGACCCTATCAATTATAATATTACCGTTACAATTTAAAAAAAAAAAGAAAAGATGAAATAAAATGTCAGATTATAGTAGTCGGTTCTGGAAAAAGTCATGGGACTCGGACATGGATGACTTGGATCCGAAAGAATGGGAAAGCGTAGGTCATTTTTCTCAAGCTCTTAGACGAACTTTTGATAACTATCCAAATAAAGCAGCTCTATCGTCCTTAGGCGTTGAAGTTACCTTTGGAGAACTCGATACATATTCTAATCAATTCGCCAACATGTTGATCGATAACGGCTTTAAAGTTGGCGATGTAGTAGGGATAAACGTGGCGAACATTCCAGAATATCCAATTGCTTTAGTTGGAGCTATGAAGGCAGGATGTATTGTCTCCGGTGTTTCACCACTTCTCTCTGATGTGCAAATGCAATATCAATTAAGTGATTTAGGAGAGGGTGGAAAACAGGTAGCGCTTGTCACGCTCGATGCTATCTTTGCCGGACGTTTAGTAAACATCCATACCAAGCTTCCACAGTTAAAACTGGTTATAACAACTAGCATAGGAGATTTTTTGCCAAAAATTAAGGCAGTTCTCGGAAAAGCTATAGGAAAAATTCCAAAAGGTAAAGTGACTCCATTAACAGGGAAAACGGTTCTTAACTTCCATAAGGAT
>JAEORV010000132.1 GCA_016840695.1 Promethearchaeota archaeon | reverse complement strand
TTTATTATCTTTAGCGCAATAGGTTTAATTATCGCAGGTAAGATTTCTCATAAATATGATAGAAAAATGGTTTTAATATCATCTACGGTTTTATATGGTATTATATTAGCAATAGCGCCTTTTATGAATATATATATCTTCTTTTTATTAGTCAGCATAACTCAGATAATTTCGGGATTTTTTCTAATAAATATGATATCAATAATGATTAATCTTTCTGAGAAACAAGTTCTTATATTTCAAGTAATGGCTTCCTTTACAATATTAGCAAAAGTAATATTCATTCCTTTAGGTACAGCACTGTCAGCCAATATCGCAACTGAGATAATAATTATGATTGCAGGTATACTAATAACCATCTCCGCCGTTCCAGTCTATTTCATCGAACACGAAAAAAGTTAAATTTAAGCCTTGTCTATTGAAATACATGTCAGATGAAAAAACTGTGAGAAATTTAGGAGAATCTCGACTGATAGAGGTAGTAGAAGAGATCATCCACAAGGTTACGGGAAAAACATTAATAAGAGACGATTCTTTTTTCTTTAACCTTAAGAATTCCCTCCCATCTAAAGATAATGGAGAATATTTCACCGTCTTGAACTCTGACATGTTTGTTTCTACCACTGATGCCCCCCCTCAGATGAATCACTATCAAATGGGAAATAAAGCCGTCGTGATGAACGTGAGTGATGTGATCGTAAAGGGCGCCGAACCTAAGGGAATTATTATTTCATTAGGCATTCCTAAAGATATGATATTAGAATCTTTTAAGAATTTAGTGAGAGGTATTGTCGATCGCTGTAAAAAACTTGATTTAGATTATATAGGAGGTGATATCAACGAGACGAGAGAAATTATCGTTAATCCAACTGTATTTGGGTTTCAAGAAAAGACTAAAATAATACATCGCAAGGGAGTACAACCAGAAGATCTGTTAGTATCCAATGGAAAATTTGGATTAACGGGTGTGGGATTCGATGTTTTACTGAAAAAGAAAGGAAACTTGAATAATTTTCAATCTTACCAAAGATCTATAATGAGCGTATTAGAACCAGGAAATGTCGGGCGAGAAGCAATCATTCTTGCAGAAAATGGTCTTGCTAACGCTAGTATTGACTCATCTGATGGTCTTGTACGATCCTTAAAAGAGTTAATGTTATCAAATCCAAACATTGGGTTCGAAATTGAGTTCAACAATGAATTAATCGATGAAGAGGCCTTGAATTATAGTAAGGAATTTAAATCATTCCTCGAAGATATGGTTTTTAACGCCGGAGAAGAATTTATTCATTTATTTACAATGTCGGAAGAAAATTATAACCTTACATTAGAGAATTTTAAAAACCAAGGAATTCGCTTGTTTAAAATAGGTAAAGCGATCTCCGAAGAAAAGCTCTATTTTATAAAAGATGGAATAAAAAACGAATTGAAAGTTAGTGGATTTGAGCACTTTAAATAGTGAACAGTAAAAGTTTAATATTATTGTTAATATGATTTAATTACTATTATACGATTTACATGTACTTTTTCGTCATTGCGTAAAGCTTTATAATAGGGCCATTAGCGCAGGCAGGTAGCGCAGCAGGCTTTTAACCTGAAGGTCGTGGGTTCGATTCCCACATGGCCCGCCATTCATTAATCCCTACTAATTTCACTTTTTCTTATCTTTACATAGTATAGTTATAAAAACCGAAGAAAATTTAACGATTCGCTGCTAGTATCTTTAATAACACAAATGTTGCATTCATATTGAAATGATAGATTCAGAATTTAAACTCCCTGCTGATGAGTCCGAGCAATTATTGGTTAAATCCCAAGACACTACTAACCCAGATTATGGTCGTGATCCAGAAAAGCGAGATATGGAATCGTTATTTCAATATGGTGTGATTAATCTTGATAAGGTTAGTGGTCCTACGAGCCATGAGGTTGTTTCATGGGTTAGGAAGATTTTAGGTATTTCTACAGCAGGACATGGCGGAACCTTAGACCCTAAAGTGACTGGTGTACTTCCTTGCGCGTTAGGAAAGGCAACTCGCGTGCTTTCTGCGTTACTGAGCGCAGGTAAAGAGTATGTTGGTGTGTTATACCTTCATTCTGTTGAACCCCAGGAAAGAATCGAAAAAGTATTCAAGCTGTTTACGGGTAAGTTATATCAGAGACCCCCCATAAAATCATCAGTTGTGAGGAAGCTCCGAATTCGTGAAATTTATTACAATAAGGTACTAGAAGTTAACGAAAATCACGTGCTTTTCCGAGTTGGTTGCGAAGCAGGGACTTATGTTAGGAAATTGTGTTTTGATATTGGCGAAGCTTTATGTTCCGGCGGTCATATGCTCGAATTAAGACGAACTCGTGTTGGTCATTTTAATGAAGACGATAGCTTGGTCACGCTCCAGAATCTTAAAGATGCCTATACGATTTATCAAACGGAGGACGATGAAAGGTATTTGCGAAAAATCATTTATCCAATGGAGAAAATGGTTGCACACTTACCAAAAATATTTGTGAGAGACTCGGCGGTTGATGCTTTGTGTCACGGGGCAGATCTTGCCGCAGCAGGTTGCTGTTATATAGACGCACGAATAAAAGTGGGCTTTCAGGTTGCTTACATGACGCTTAAAAAAGAACTCATTGGTTTCGGAACGGTAAGCAAAGATGCCATGTTCATATTCAAGGCAAAATCGGGAATTGTTGCAAAAACTAACAAGATATTTATGGAAAGGGGAATTTACCCCCGATGGGCTGAAAAAAGAAAATAAAATTACTCTCTTGGTTTTTACACGATGGAACGCAAGAAACAACACTATTTTACGCCTTCACCTGATGTAAAATTAGAAATTCACACGGTTGCAGAAAGCTTAAGGAGGCACATGTATGTTTTTAAAACCGTTACTGGTATCTTCTCTTTTAAAAAGATCGATTTGGGAACGATGATACTAATCGAACACATGACAATACCTTCAGACGAATCTATTTTACTAGATTTGGGTTGTGGTTTCGGACCTATCGGTATCGTGCTTGCGTACGAGTCACCTAAAAGTCAAGTTTATCTAACAGACATCAATAAGCGAGCAATTTGGTGTGCAAAGGAGAATGTAAAATTCAACATTCAAGAGTATAAAGGTCGAGTTTTTGTGATATCTGGAAATTACTTTAAACCTTTTATAAGCAAGGGAATTAAATTCGATGGAATTTACATGAACCCTCCTTTACGACAGGGAAGGAAGGAATTTCTAGAGACTTGTCACGAAGTACAAAACCACTTAAAACCAAATGGATTCTTTCAATTCGTTATTAAAAAAAAAATGGGGGCGTCATTCGTATATGATCACCTCACGAAAACTTTTCCAAGTAAAAATATAGATATTATCTGCAAGAGGAGCGGTTATTGGGTTTTCAAATGCTTTCACGATAAGAAGTAACTGAGTCATATGATTTGATTGTAGATGAATATAAACTTCCAATAATCGTAATTTGAAATTTTTCCCTAAAAACAATAAAATTTTTTAGAAAAGCCACACTTTAAAATTTATAACTCGCGAGTAAGAGGATTATTTTTTTGACTAAGAAAAAAAAAATTGATGTGCTTTTACATAAGTACGTCCCAAAACATGTTCTCCTAACGAAGGACGAATCTGACGAACTTTTAATGAAATACAAGATAGGAGTTACCGATTTACCCCAGATGTTCGAAAAAGATCCCGTTGCCATTGCAATAGGAGCTAAAGAAGGAGATATAGTTAAAATAATAAGAGATTCTGAGACATCTGTTACCTCAGTCGTTTATTATCGTTATGTTAAAAAGGAAAAGATATAGAGTAACAATTTTCAAGGTTAATTTCAGAAATATTGAAAAAATAAACAACCAGTTGCGTGTTTGAAAGCAATTGGTTTAAAGGATTGATGAACTTGAGTACCGACAAACTAACCAATAAAGATAAATGGATTATTTTAAAGAGCTTATTTGACGAAAAGGGTTTAGTTCGACAACACTTAGATTCTTACAATGATTTCATCGAATTTAAGATGCAAGAGATCGTGGATGAATCTGCTGAAGTTGTTCCTGATATTCCCGGTTTCAAGATAAAATTTGGTAAGATTAAGGTTGGGGTTCCAAAAGTGAGAGAAGCGGACGGAGCTACAATGGAAATAACGCCAATCGAAGCGAGAATTAGGGAATTAAGCTATGCAGCTGATATTATATTGGAAATGACACCCATCACTATAGACGAGAGAACCCAACGAGAAGAAGAAGAGGAAACTCTAGATATTTACATTGGAAAAATTCCAATCATGTTAAAAAGTTGTCGATGCCCTTTAGAAAACTTGATGGAACAAGAATTAATTAACCGTGGTGAAGATCCTTTAGATCCTGGCGGGTATTTTATTATTAATGGCACGGAACGAGTGTTAGTTACGCAAGAAGATTTAGCACCAAATAGGATCCTAGCAGAAGAAGCTAGCAGGAGCTCTAGTGCTACGCATCAAGCAAAAGTCTTTTCAACTAGAAGTGGATTTCGAGCACCTGTAACTATTGAAAGAAAGAAAGATGGTAATTTAAGAGTCTCTTTTCCTTCTGTTCCGGGTAAGATCCCCCTCGCAATTCTCATGCGGGCGTTAGGTTTGCATTCCGACCGAGAAATATTCGAAGCCATCTCTGAAAATGACGAAATCCAAAAGGAACTAATTCCTGTGATAGATGTTGCTTCTGAAATTCAAGTTTTAAAGGATCCAGAAAAATCACAACAAAACGCGCTTGATTATATCGGAAAAAGAGTTGCCATTGGTCAAACAAAGGATTATCGTATTAGAAGAGCACTTCAAGTATTAGATAGATATCTCTTACCGCACATAGGGAACTCCGAAGAAGATAGGATTAAAAAAGCATATTATCTAGGACAAATGGCGCAAAAAGTCATGGAACTCGCCCTTGGATTTAGAGAGGCCGATGATAAAGATCATTACGCTAACAAAAGGTTAAAACTAGCAGGAGAATTATTCACATCATTATTTAGAGTAGCTTTTTTAAACCTAGTTAAGGATATTAAGTACCAATTAGAAAGAACAGCTGTTCGAGGAAGAGCCCCTAATATTAAAACTGCTGTAAGAGCAGATGTTATTACGGAAAGGATAAGACATGCTTTAGCAACCGGTAATTGGGTTGGTGGTAAGGCTGGTGTGAGCCAATTGTTAAATAGAACAAATCACGTGGGTACTTTAAGCCATTTAAGGAGGGTGATCTCGCCTTTAAGTCGCAGTCAACCTCATTTTGAAGCCCGAGATTTGCATCCCACACAATGGGGTAAGATTTGCCCTGCAGAAACGCCCGAAGGACCAAATTGTGGTTTGGTCAAAAACTTGGGATTAGCCTCTATAATATCGGTAGGAACCGACGAGCGTATCTTGGAAAACATTTTGTTTGATTTAGGAGTTGTTCCAATCAACGAAGTTAAAAACATGAGAGGAGACAAAGTAAAAGTCTTTCTAAACGGTAAATTAGTTGGTATTCACCAACGCTACAATCCTTTCATACGACAGCTCCGCGAAAAACGAAGAAAAGGAGAAATCGGACAACATGTTAATATTGGTTACTATCACGATTCTAAAGAAATACAAATTAATTGTGACGCTGGAAGAGCGACAAGGCCATTA
>JAEORV010000131.1 GCA_016840695.1 Promethearchaeota archaeon | reverse complement strand
ACTTATTTGAATAAATAAAATAATCTCTGCTGATTAAATAATTTTATCAAGATTAAAAATAAGATTAGCCGTATTATTAAAAAGAGAGAAAATAAAAGTGTAATAAATAATCTAGAATTTTTTCGAAAGTTGGGCTAATGTTGAGTCTATTTTACTTACTGCCTCGTCCCATTCAAACATGATTTGTTGCACTGCAGGTACTATCGTTTCTCTTTCTTTGTATTCTAAATACTCTAGAAATTCCTTGACATTTCCTATTTTTATGAAAGTTTCAGCAATATATTTACGAATCTCTTTCTTTTGATTTTCTAATACCTCTGGAACCCTACTGGCTTCACCTTGTCGGACAAGAGTTT
Source organism: Promethearchaeota archaeon (assembly GCA_016840695.1). Lineage (GTDB taxonomy): Archaea > Asgardarchaeota > Lokiarchaeia > Sigyniarchaeales > SOKP01 > FT1-020. Next base: position 5,313 of record JAEORV010000131.1, on the reverse strand, counting down.
TTAAATACTCTTCTGTTCCTAATACCAACGCATTTAATTCGTTAATCTTGTCTTTTATCAGCTTGTCGTATGTTTCTATAAGGTTCTCTTTAGGAAAGGAAATAGTGAGATCAACAACGAATTTTTGCATCTGAACAATTAATTCTTCCATGCTATCAAAGCCCTGTATTTGATAATCTACTTCGTGATATGATGCTTGAACGCCCTTATTGACATCGTCTAATCTATAAATTTTAAAACCGGGATCGTTTTTTAATTTAATTTCAGGGTCTCCTTTTTTTTCAGGCATTTCAGTTTGTTTTATTAATCTTAATGGATTAAATACTAACGAAATAGCGAGAGGATTATTTGTTTGATAGCTCAAGGTGGTTCTTATGTCAATATGACTCATCATTACTTTAAATCCTGGATGAGTATGCCACCATCCAACAGTAAATTCTGGGGGATCGCGACAAAAAGCCTCGTCTTCAATAGTGGCTAAGGCAATATAATCTTCATCTGCCCATTTGTATTGATCGATAACAGCGTCTTTATCTAGTTCTTGGTGCATGATTGGGAATGCTTCCGTGATAAAGACATTAGCATCGCTTCCTTGTCCCTCATTTCTTCCAATGAAAATTCCACTGACTTCCAACCAATCGTCTTTGTCTATTCTCGCGTTTGCAAATCTGACTGCAGCTGCAACGATAGTTAAGTAAACTTTTTTAGGGATAATTATAGTCATTTTCTTTCTCAAGTTTAATTTTCAATTAAGATTTTAATAAAACTTTGCGTATTTATGTGTTTTTTTTTTGAATGGAGAGAAATTATTTAAATTTATAAAACTCAATTTATATTAACTTTATAACTAACTAATTCATCTGAAGATTTGATTTTATAATCGTTATTAAATAATAAGCGTGAAAATATATGGCTGAAAAAGGATTCGAACCACTCTCGAGTCAATTGGGGATTTCTGGAACTTCATACCGTATTCAATTGGGATTGATCAATGAAAAATGGGCATCCCGAATATTAAAAGGAAAGGATGTTATTGATTCTTACGTGTATAAGGATGTAGAAGGTGACTTCCCTAACCAGAATCTTATTGTTGGGTGGGTTCTTCGCACTGTTGCTATCCCAAATATTAACCCTCATCAAATTATGAAAACAACTCAAGCGCTCTGCAAGCAGGCTATCGAAAAGAAGAATCAACGCAAAATTATGCCTAGCGTATCAGATTCAAAAGAAGTAGAGCTAGCTAAAGTTCCAGAAGGAGAACTTAAAAGACCGACGGTTAAGGGCTGGGTAAAAGAGGGTGGTATGAAATCTACTCAAGAAATGGAAGAAGAAAGGCGTCAAGCGTTTAAAGAAAGAATGATTGCCAAGAAAGAAGAAGAAAAAGCAAAAACCACGACTGCTTCAACCGTAAAGACGACAAGACAATTACCAACAATTCCTTCGGGTGATTCTCCCGGAACAACAGCACCTGTACAGAAAGCTTCAAAGGGAGGAACTGATGAAGTATCAAAATTTTGCCCATTTTGTGGAGGGAATCTGGATTGGCGATTTTGTCCCTATTGTGGGAAACCTTTGCCTCACGAACATTAATTAAGCTTGCTTATTTTTTCTTTTACTATTCTAAACTTTAAAAATACATTTTTCAAAAGAAGTTAGTCATGAATAAATCATTAATATGTATCATTATATTATAACAATTAATAAGAAAAATAAAAATATATGACTAGTATAATGGCCTTTTCTAGCGTATTATTTAATATTTTAAAAAGAATTGGAAATACTTAATTAAAACGATAATAAGTGAAAAACTTGAAAGATAAAACTACTGTTACTGTCAAACCAATGGCATATTACAAGATGCTCGTTCACGTCCTTCGCTTTGGCTCCAAAACTCGAGATAGGAGGCAATATAAAGAAGTAATGGGAATGTTGATTGGACATCTCGAGGGAGAGGAGGCGATTAAAAATGTTATCATTGAGGACGCTGTTCCCGTCTCTCATGGTGGATCTATTGAAGTTCAATTTGCTCCTGGAGATTACATCTCATTTGCTGCCATAGACGAGCAATTTGCTGAAAAAAACTGGTTTACCGTCGGTTGGTATCACAGTCACCCTAATCTGAAGATATTCTTCTCTGCCACAGACATTAAAAACCAAATGGGTTGGCAAACTCCGAATCCAAGTGCGATTGGTATTGTATTTGATCATACTTATTTAGAAAAAGAGGGGGATATGGGCTTTCGAACATTTAGATTGGACGATCCTAATAAACCAGGCACTAATTATCACGAAGTCAATACAATCGTAGAACCCCCGGACAATTTAAATTATTATGTAAAAATTATGGAATTAATTAATAGCATTCATACAAGAGAACCTCCAATATTGGAACTAAACGAGACCCCAGATTTATTCGGTGATATCTCTATTCCTTATCCGAATGAATTAATGGCCGAAAGACCAGAATTGCAACTAGAGGAATTGCTGACGGCGTTTCAGAGTGGTATATCATCTTTCTTGGTGTCATCTATCGAACCTTTAATGAGTTACTTGAATACATGGAGTCAAAATGTTATAGAAAAAGTCATTCAAAATAACTTGCAAATGAGAGGTAGCTTAGTCTCTTTAAAAGAAATTCTTAGCGAGAAAATAGCTAATTTGCAAAATGCATTTAAATTCTCCCTTACAAGTAAATTAAACGATTTAGATGTTTATATTTACGATAGATTTGAGGGTTTTGATAAAGATCGAGAAAGAATGAGAAGCTCAATTGAACAGATGAAAGAAGAGCTTATCGGCCAAGTCAACCTAATCTTTAAAGAAAAGGTAAAAGCTTCGGTTGAACAAAACTTATCATCGATCAATGATGGTACGGCTAAAATAGCAGATATGACTGAAAAAACTTCAAGTAACGTTCAAAACGTCCAACAGCAGCAAAACTCTTTAGGTAGTTTTTCAGAAGCTCTTAATTCCGTAAAAAGTTCATCTCAAGACAAATTGAAACAAGCGCAAGAAAAGATTGGGAACGTTTTAACTGAAAAAATAGATCTATTAAAAAATTCTCTGTCTGAATTAAATAAACAGGCTAATGAATTATCATCAACGCTAGGAACTGCGATAACTAGCTTTGAAAGTTCTCAAAAACCAATACAAGACCTTAAAAATAAATCTAAGGAATTAAATGATAAGTTGGAAGGGTTAGAATCTGAAAAGCAAACCTTGGAGCAAAAAGTTAAATTACTAGAAAGTGAAAATCCAGAGTTATTAGATAAAATTACGCAAGTAGATTCGATTGAGGCTGAAAAACAAGAATTTACAAAACAAATAAAAGAATTACAATCAAAAAATGAATCTCTCCAGAAACAATTAAAAGAAATCGAAAAAGAAAAGGAAGAACTTCAGAAAAAGCAGAGTAGTACTGGAGCAGAGAAAGAAGAACTTCAAACTCAGTTAAAGGAGTTATTATCCGAAAAAGAATCGCTTCAAGAACAATTACAAAAAAGTGATGTTGATAGACAAGAGTTTCTAGAAAAAATTAATGCGTTAGAAACAACAGATAAAAAAGGAAAGAAGAAAGAAAAGCCAAAGAAAGAAGAGAAGGAAAAAAAGGAAGAGAAAAGCAAGAAAAAAGATAAAGGGAAAAAAAAGAAAGAAAAAGAAGGAGGCAGTAAATAAGAATGGCATCTGAAGGCAAGATACTCATAAAAAAAGAAGCGTTTAGAAATATGATAACTCATGTTTTGAGGTTCGGTAGTGAAGCTTTAGAGACCAGTGTAGAAGTTATGGGAGTTTGCATGGGAAAAAAAGCATCGAATGGGAAAGATATTGAGGTTGTAAATGCTATTCCCTTAACTCATGGAACTCAGGTTGAAGACGATTTTTCTCCCGAAGACTTTGAATCCTTCTCTAAGATAGACGAACAATATCGCAAAAAAGACTTATCAGTTGTAGGTTGGTATCACTCTCATCCTAACGAAGGTTTATTTTTTTCTGATTTTGACAAGGGTAATCATTTATATTATCAACAAAAGGAAACACCCCATGGATTCGGCATTGTTTTTGACCACGCGTTAATGGGTAAGGAAGATGATCTCGGATTTAAAATATTTCGATTAGTTGATTACAAAGAAGCAATGAATAGCGAAATTGAAGAAGTTGAATACGAGATTGAAGTTCCAAATACCCTTGATTACTTTAATTGGGCAAAGAAATTCGTGGAAGACTCTCAGAAAAAGGCTCCACTATTAATTAAAGAAATTGACGAATTTGTTGGACCTAAACCTAGCGAACTTCAGGAAATACCCATAGCTTCCGAAGATTTAGAAGAACTGGACGAAGATATTTCGGGGATGGCTCCTATCTTCTCAGGCTTTCATCAAGGTGCCGCAAGCTTCTCTGAAATATTCATGGGATATTTCATAACTCAATTAAGTAAATGGACCAAAGATATTAACGAGGGAACTCTCAATGGATCTGAATACCTCCGCATTACTCTGCTTCAAATGAAAGAATCTCTCGAGTTTAGCATGTCAAAAGTAGAAAAATGGTTTGAAAATAGCCTAGATGAGAACATTGAAACATTCAAAGAAAGCGTATCTGAATACGTGGACGAGCGAATAGAGGCTCAGAAGGAACTAGCGGCACACACAGCAAGCGTAAAGGAAGAAGCAATAAAGGAACTCAATAGTTTGATTGATAATAATATAAAGAACGTAATGGACCAAATTGAAGGAGGAATAAAAGGTATTTCCGAAAAGGTTGCTGAGTCTACTCAAGCAAGCTCTAAATTGGAAGAGGTCATTAAAAATGCGACTGAAAAAATCAATACAATAACTAACGAGGCAAATAATCTCAAGACTGAGGTTATAAATGCCATTGACTCTTCAAGTAATGCGACAGAATCAGATATCGTGGGTAAGATCGATAAATTAAACTCAGAACTCAATCCTATAAAAGATTCTTTTAATGAAGTTGGTAATTTAATCCAAAAGCTGCAGGAAATTGCAAAAAGTTTCTCTGAAATATAATTCTTTCTTTTCTCTTTAATATACGGCTACTTAAGATCGATATGAATCTATACCTATAAATAATGCAATACCCCCAACTATAAGCATCATGATTGACATGAAGGGATAAACAAAACCCCATGACCCCCAAAGAAAGACATTATTTGCGGTGTATTCTAAAGGTAAGTTTGTAATAATTAAAGATAATACGAGAATTATTGCTCCACCTATGAGCATTGGAATACCTATGATTAATGCAATCAATCCTATTTTGCGAATTTTATCCATTTAATAGCACCATCATTCA